>QMOC01000285.1 GCA_003648085.1 Chloroflexota bacterium | reverse complement strand
GCCACTTGGTCGTCGAGCCCCATCCCGGCCAGGGCCGAGGTGGGCATCAACATCTCCCGCATACCCGGCCCGCCCCGGGGCCCCTCGTAGCGGATGACGACCACGTCACCGACCTGGATGCGCCCGCCCAGGATGGCCGCCAGCGCCGACTCCTCGTCCTCGAACACGCGCGCGGGTCCCCGATGGTGCATCATTTCCGGTAGGACGGCCGCCGCCTTGACCACTGCCCCGTCGGGGGCCAGATTGCCCCACAGGATGGCGATCCCCCCATCGGGCCGATGCGGATCATCGGCCGGGCGGATGACGTCGGAGCGGCGGCGCACCTTGCTCAGGTTCTCGGCCACCGTCTTCCCCGTCACCGTCTGAGCCTCGCCCCGCAGCGACCCGTGGCGCAGGAGTTCCGCCATCACTGCCGGTATCCCCCCCGCCTCGTCCAGGTCCTGCATGTGGTAGGGGCCGGAGGGGCTGAGTTTGACCAGGTAAGGAGTGCGGCCGCTCACCGCGTCGAACCGTTCCAGGGGCAGCGGGACACCTGCCTCGTGGGCGATGGCGGGCAGGTGCAGCACTGTGTTGGTCGAGCCACCGATGGCCATGTCTACGGCGATGGCGTTCTCAAAGGCGGCCTCCGTCAGGACGTCGCGGGGGCAAATGTTCTCGCGGACCAGGTGCATAATCTGCATCCCGGCCCGTTTGGCGAGACGCAAGCGGGCCGCCGTGACCGCCGGGACCGTCCCATTGCCCGGCAGGGCCATCCCCAGCGCCTCGGTCAGACAGTTCATCGTGTTGGCGGTGAACAGGCCGGCGCAGGAGCCGCAGCCAGGACAGGCGGCCTGCTCCAACTCCTGCAACTCTTCCTCACTCATCCGTCCGGCCCTGTATTCGCCCACCGCCTCAAAGATGTTTTTCAGGTCCACATCCTGACCCTGGTAGCGCCCGGCCAGCATCGGCCCGCCGCTGACGAAGATGGCGGGGATGTTGATGCGGGCGGCTGCCATCAGCATACCCGGCACGATTTTATCACAATTCGGGATGAACACCAGGCCATCCAGCGCGTGGGCTTGCGCCATCACCTCCACCGAATCGGCAATGAGTTCCCGGCTGGGCAGGGAGTAGTGCATCCCCAGATGTCCCATCGCGATGCCGTCACACACGGCGATACAAGCGAACTCCAGCGGCGTGCCACCGGCCATCCTGATGCCCGCTTTCACCGCTTCGCCCACCTTGTCGAGATGGACGTGACCGGGCACAACGTCGTTGTGGGAATTGACCACCCCGATGAGGGGGCGGTCCAGTTCCTCGGGCGTCAACCCCGCAGCATAAAAGAGGCTCCGGTGGGGAGCCCGCTCGAAACCCTGTTTTGCTAAATCGCTACGCATGACTTATCCTTTCGGCAATGAGATCTCCCATCTCCCTGGTTCCGACCGGGATGGTGCCTTCCTCCTGAATGTCTCTGGTGCGATAGCCTTCGGCCAATACTGCCTCGACCGCGTCCTCGATGGCCTGCGCCTCCTCCTCCAGTTCCAACGAGTGGCGGAGCAGCAATCCTGCGCTGAGGATGGCGGCCAGTGGGTTGGCGATGCCCTGTCCGGCGATGTCGGGGGCGCTGCCGTGGACCGGCTCGTAGAGCCCCCGCCGCCCCTCGCCCAACGAGGCCGAGGGCAACATTCCCATTGACCCGGCCAGCATCGAGGCTTCGTCGGTCAGAATATCGCCGAACATGTTGGCCGTCACCAGCACGTCAAACTCGGCCGGCCGGCGGAGCAGGTGCATCGCCGCCGCGTCTACCAACATAGTCTCCAGCGTCACGTCAGGATACTCCGCCGCTACCTCCGTCACCACGCGCCGCCAGAGACGGGAGGCAGCCAGTACGTTGGCCTTGTCCACCGACGTGACCTTTCCCCGTCGCCGGCGGGCCAGGCGAAAAGCGATGTGGGCGATGCGTCGCACCTCGTCGGCGGTGTAGACCATCGTGTCGTAGGCAGTGCCATCGCTCCCCGTCGCCTCCTGGCGGGGGCCGAAGTAGATGCCGCCCGTCAGTTCGCGCACCACCAGCAGGTCCACGTCGGCGATGACCTCGGGCTTGAGGGTCGAGGCGTGGAGCAGTTGTCTGTACACCTTCACGGGCCGCAGGTTGGCGAAGACGCCCAGCCCCTTGCGTATGGCCAAAAGTCCCTGCTCCGGGCGCACCGGCGACCGGGGATCATCGTATCTGGGATCGCCCACCGCGCCCATCAACACCGCGTCGGCCCGTCGGCAAGCCTCCAACGTCTCCTCCGGCAGCGGTGAGCCGGTCGCGGCGATGGCGCAGCCTCCGATCAGCCTCTCCTCAAAGGTGAAGTGATGGCCGTACCGGTCGGCCACGGCCTGGAGCGCCTTGACTCCCTCGGCAACGACCTCCGGCCCGATTCCATCTCCGGGCAAAGTGACGACTCTCGCTTCCATAATTCCCTCTCTGGGAAACAACAGGGCGGGCTCCTATGCCCGGCGGCGTGGAAGCCCGGCTAGGCCTCGTTCCTTGTGGGAGTGGATTCCGATTCGCATTCATCCGGCCCGATGACCGCCAGGATTTCCCCCTGGTCAACCTCGGCCCCTGGGGACCTGTGGAGCGCCTGCACCACCCCATCCCGGGGCGCACGGAGTTCCAGGTTCATCTTCATAGATTCCAGTACCGCTACCACCTCTCCCTGTACCACTCGCTGTCCCACCACCACGGGCACTGCTACCAGCAGGCCGGGGAGGGGGGCGCGCACCTCCTCCGTCGCAGGAAGGCGTAATCGCGCCGCGTCTGGTTTAGGGCGGCGTCGCCTCTGTTGCAGGCGGGCTCGATATGGGCGTCCGGCCACCACCATACGCCACTCCTCTCCCTCGGCTTGCTCGATGTGTGCCTCGTAGGAGCGGTGGTCTACCAGCAGCGAATACTGAGGCAGACCGTCCACACCCTGGAAGTCCACATTGAGCGGGCGGCGGTTGACCCACACCCGCCCCCCGCGCCCCACCTCGATCTCGAAGGTCTCTCCCTCGACGGTGATGATGTACTTCATCGGCCCCACCCCCGCATCAGTTCCCAGCGGCCCAGCATTTTCCAGCGGCTGACGCGGGGCTCTTCTACCGCCCGGTCTCCACCGCGCCGCCGGTAGTCGAGGAGCGCCGCTGTCAGCGCTGCCGCCAGGTGATCCTCGCTACCCGGTTCCGGCGACAGGAAGTGCTCCTCCAGGAAGCGAGTGTGGAACTGCCCGCCGAGGAAGCGGGGGCTATCTAACAGGGCGCGGTACAGTTCCAAGTTGGTCGTGATGCCGATGATGCGGTATTCCTCCAACGCCCGCCGCATGCGCACGATGGCCACCGCCCGTGTCTTCCCCCAGGCGACCAGTTTGGCCAACAGCGAGTCGTAGTAGGGAGTGATGGTGAGGCCCTCGCAGATGCCGCTGTCCACGCGGATGCCGGGCCCGCCCGGCTCAATCAACCGGGTGATGCAGCCGGTGGTGGGGATGAAACCTTGTGAAGGGTCTTCAGCCAGGATGCGGCATTCCAGCGCCCAGCCTTGGGGTCTGACGTCCTCTTGAGCATAGCGCAGTTCCCGACCGGCGGCGATGCGCAATTGCTCCTTGACAATGTCCACGCCTGTGACTGCCTCGGTGACGGTGTGCTCCACCTGTAGGCGGGGGTTGACCTCCAAGAAATAGAAGTTTCCTTCGGAGTCGAGGAGGAATTCGACCGTGCCGGCACCGACGTAGCCCACAGCCTGCCCGATGCGCACGGCTGCCTGGCACATGCGCCGCCGCATACGAGCGTCCACCGCCCGCGAGGGAGCCTCCTCGATCAGTTTCTGATGCCGGCGCTGGATGGAGCACTCCCGCTCGCCCAGGTGGATGACGTGGCCGTGTGCGTCGCCGAGGAGTTGTACCTCGATGTGGCGGGCGTCCTCCACCAGGCGTTCCAGGTAGACCTCGTCGTCGCCGAAGGCTGCCTTGGCCTCCCTCCGGGCGATGGGAATGGCGGCCTCCAGTTCCGCCCGCGAATGCGCCACGCGGATGCCCATCCCGCCACCACCGGCGATCGCCTTGAGCACGACCGGGTAGCCGAGGCGGTCGGCAGCGTCCAATAGTTCCTCGTCGTCCAGCGTACGGGCGGAGCCCTCGATGACGGGGATACCCAGGTCGCGGGCCACACGACGGGCGGCGGTCTTATCCCCCAGCAGTTCCATCGCCTCCGGGCTGGGCCCGACGAAGGTCAACCCGGCCTCGGCACAGGCGCGGGCGAAGGCGGGCGATTCGGCCAGGAAGCCGTAGCCGGGGTGGATGGCCTGGGCGCCAGAATCCAGCGCCACCCGGATGATGCGCTCCCCCCGCAGGTAACTCTCCTGGGCTGGCGGCGGGCCGATGCAGTAGGCTTCGTCGGCGTAACGCACGTGGGGGGCCTCCCGGTCGGCCTCGGAGAAGACGGCCACCGTCCCCAGCCCCAGTTCCCGGCAGGTGCGCAGCACCCGTACTGCGATCTCTCCTCGGTTGGCGACCAG
>QMOC01000284.1 GCA_003648085.1 Chloroflexota bacterium | reverse complement strand
CCCTCGCCAGGAGCGGGCTGGCGGCGCTGGCAATGGGGGCGGTGCTGGTCGGGTGGCAGGCGCTGCTCCCGGACGTGGAACCGCTGATGATGGGGGGTGGTGGCGTTGTGCTGGGCGCGGCGGTCTACCTGGGCGCGGCGCTGCTGCTGCGGGCGGAGGAACTGTGGAGACTGGTGGGAGGCTGACAGGATGCCGGCGCGCTCGACGCTCGTATAACGTTAATCCGTATCCTCAGTGACGGTGAACACTCCCCCATCGCTTCGTCCGAACACCTCCGGGAAGTACATCTCATAGGCGTGGGTGGGGATCACCCGATACTCGCCGGGCAGGCCGGCGCGAATGAGGTAGGTGTACTCATACGTGCCCTGCGGCAGGTAGGTGGCGAAGAGCACCGCCTTCTCGTCGCGCAGTTCACTGTGGCTGAACCACCACCAGCCCCATTCGCCACCCCACGGGCTGCGCCGGTCGGTGCGGGTCAGTTCAGGCTCCTCACCGACGACGCTCGTCGTCTTGAGGCTCCGGTCTATCCCCTCGGCACCGGCCGGGAAAGGGTCTTCGACCACGACGTAGTGCAGGTCGTGGGGGGCGATGATGGTCAGTTGTACCCTGATCGCGTCCCCCACCCGCGCCTGGCTTATCGCCGGACACGGCTCCTCATCCGCCTCGCAGTCGGCCAGCGTGTACCTGCGGCTGACGATGATGCCGCGATTGAGGGCGGTCACCTCCTCCACCGGCTTGAAGTAGCGCAGGTAGAGGCTGTAGTACAGCCGGCCCGTTCCTTCCGTCTGCCCCTCGGGCGCCCAGCGCTCGATGACGACGCGGTTGGCCTCGTCGGCCAGGAGTTTGGCGACCTCAATCTGGAGTTTGACCGTCTGGTCAATGTTATCACGGGCCACGCTCCCCTGGCCCAAGAGTTCACCATTGACGACCACCTGCCAGTCGTAGGCCCCCTCCAGTTCGCCGGTGGCGACCATCCAGTCGGTGAGCGCAATGATCGCCCAGGCGGTCTCCTGCGTCGTTTCCCAGCAGCCGTCCTTGCGGGCGACCATCAGCCAGCGGACACTGTTGGGGGCCAGCGCGTTGCCCGGGTCCAACCGTGCCAGGGCTGCCAGCGCAATAGCGGTGGAGCGGGTGTCGGTGTTCATCGCGTAGTAATCCGGCTGCTCCTCCTCCCAGTGGGCGCCGGTGGCACTGACGATGGCGGCACCGGTGATGTCGGAAAGGAGGGCTTTCACGCGGGTCGGCTCGTCCGGCTCCAGCAGGCCCAGCGCCAGCGCCAGGTACGCTTTGCCAAAGGTGTCTAGCACATCGCGCCGATCGAAAAGGGCAACGGTGCGGGCCAGGTCTCCCTGACCGGCTTCGGCCAGCACGTACAGGATGAACGCCTGCCGGTTGGCCTGCCAGTGCTGTTCCAGGTCACGGGGCTTGCGCAGGCTATCTTGCAGGAACTCGGCCGCTCGTTCCATCACCTCCTCATCCACCACGAATCCGGCCCGCTCCGCCTCGACCATCCCCAGCAGGACGTAGGCGGTCAGATAAGGATCGGACTTGTCGAGGATCCACCAGCCCCAGCCGCCGTCGTAGTGCTGCTGATTGTAGAGCCGCTGCAGGCCGGTGCTGACCAGTCCCGCCAGCCTCTCCTCCAGAGCAGGGCGATCCAGTCCCAGTTCCTTGAAGGCGCGGTAGGTGACGACGTTGGGCAGGAAGCGGCTCACCGTCTGCTCGGTGCACTCGTAGGGGTAGTGCTCCAGATAATTCAATCCGTCCGTCATACCCGCCGCCAGCGACGGGTCTATGTGCACCGCGAGTTCTCCCTGGGTGGGGTCGTAACTAGGGGGCAGGACCACTGCCTCCAGCCGTTGCCCGTCGGCGTCGAAGTAACCGGCGGTGGCGACCACCTCCGGCGTGCTGTAGCGGTACACCGGCAGGGTGATTTCGACGGCATCGGAGAGCCCATCCCTGCGGACGGAAGGGTGCGCACTCACTAACTGTCCTACCGCCCTCGCGCCGAAGCGCAGCGTCGCCTCCGATGTATCCTCCACCGTCACCGGCCATGTTACTTTGACTTTGTCGTTGGCCGGAATGCTGATCCTCTGAGATTTAAGAGTGGAGATTTGCAGCCCCTCCGCCTCAATGACGACCTCGACCTCCAGCGATCGGTCGGTGTTATTGTGAACCACGGCTGCCAATTCCGCCTGATCGTTGACGACGAAGAAGCGCGGTGCCACCGGGCGCACAAGAAGGTCTTTGGTGCTCACGATGTCTACATTCGCCTGGCCGACCAGTGTGTCGGCGGTGACGCCTCGGGCGCCCATCCGCCAGGTGGTCAGGTTGTCCGGTAGTTCGACGCTGACGGTGGCGTGGCCCTTTTCGTCGGTGCGTAGGCTGGGGTTCCAATAGGCCAGGTCGGGGAAGCGACGCCGCACCGGGCCGAACTCCTCACCGCCTCCACCACCGCCCAATCCTTTGGCCTCGGCACCTATCTTCTCGCTGAGGCGATCCCCAGAAAGCGTCAGCCCGGTAGCCGTGCGCACGCCCAGTCCGCGCTCGCGCCAGAAGTGGCCCACGATGTCCGGCCCCGGCTGCTCGGTCAGCGCGAGCACCGCCGCGTCCACCAGATTGAGCGCCAGTTCGGCCTCGATAGGGTTCCCCTCGCTGTCGGTGACGTTCACATCATAAGTCACCGTTTCGCCCGGCCGGTAGTGCTCATCGGGTGGCTTGTCGGGGGTCAGGGTGATGTTCAACTCCTTTTCCGTTGTCTCGATGGAGAGTTGGGTGTAGCCGACCTTGAAACCGGGCAATGGGTTTGTCTCATCCACTCCTTTCACGATGACTACCGAGACGAAGACATTGGGGATGAGGTCTGCGGTGATGGGGATCTCGATCTGCTCCGAGTTGGTCTCTAACGTCTGCACCCAATGGCGGTAGATGTGCCCCCGCTCGACGGTGACGAGCGCCTTGACCGGCCCCTGGTACGGATGGGGGATGAGGATAGTCGCTGCGTCGCCGACCCTGTACTGCCGTTTGTCAGCGATAAGTTCGATGCGGTCGTTATTCTCCTGCCGCCAGTTGACGTACTCGCGTCCGCTGATCCACATATAGGTGGAACTGCGCACCTCGTTCCCCTTCTCATCTTCTCCGCCCGCGATCACCTTGTAGATGCCGCCCTTCTTGGGAGTGAAGTCCACCGTCGCCCTGCCCTCATAGTCCGTCGTCACCGTGGTGGTGAAGACCGGCGTGTCCTCGACGGTGCACTCCCAGTAGTAGCGGCCATCCTCCGCCTGTTTGCGGGCGCAGTACCAATCGTGTTCGGCGAAGACGAGGGTCAATTCCCGGTTTGGTGATGGGTCGCTGTTCCAGTCCACGGTGATGATGTCCACGCTGTTCTCCTCATCTGCACGTCCGACGTAGCGTGCAGGGCGCAGGCCGATGTAGTACAGTCCTTTGTGGACGATGGCCTCGGTGCGGTTGCTCACCTCCCGGTTGTTGACGTCGGTGACGGTCACCTCCAGTGTGAAGCGTTGGCTGGTCAGATACTCAGCGATGTCGGCTTTGATGTTGAAGGTGAAGCGGCCTTCCTCGTCGGTGGTGCCGCTTCCTTCGGCGATGAGTTCGCCGTAATAGCCGTAGTACTCTCGGCGGCGGCTGTAGTCGTAGTCGGTGAAATCCCACCAACCCTGGCCCTGGTAATCGAAGAAGTAGTCGGCGGAGAGGACAGAGTAACGGACCTCGGCGTTCGCCACGGGGCCGCCGAAGTAGTAGGTTGCCTGGGCGGTGACGTTGATCTCGTCTCCCTGGGCGTACTCGGGCCTGTCGGTCTCGACCGTCACCTGAAACTCAGGCTTGCGATACTCGGCGACCTGGAAGCCGGTGCCGAAATATTCTCCCTTGTAGGTGGCCTCGATGGAGTAGTAACCCAGGGTCGCCTCCTCATCCAGCGCCAGTTCACCGTCCAGTGTGCCCATATCGTTGAGGGAGAAATCGTCCTCGAGCACCTTCGTGCCTTGTGAATCCCAGATTTTGACGTGGACTTTGCTACCCTTTTCGGGCAAGGAGTAATGAGCGTCGTCATCCCCTCGCAGAATGCCCTTGAAGTAGACCGTCTGGCCGGGGCGGTAGATGGGCCGGTCGGTGAAGAAGTAAGCGGTGTAGCGGTCTTGATAATCCTCCACCGGCAGGTCGAATTTCCAGGGGGTGATGCCCTCGGCCCATTGGTTGCTGGTCACGGCGAAGTCCTCGTCCGGCTTGTCCGGGTCGCCGACGAAGGCGAAGACGGGGGTCCACAGGTCCAGCGGCGCGTGCTTGTCGCTCACGAAAACGCCGTCCTGGTCCGTCGTCCCCTCGGCCAGGACCTCGGCATCTTCGGTCATCACCACGACGGGCAGGCCGGGTAGTGGGTCGCCGGAGCGCAGGTCGGTGGCCCAGACGAGGGCCTCGGTGGCGGTCGTCTTCAGGCTCAGGTTGTGGCGGGAGACGACGAGCATCACTTTGTCCAAGTCCGGCATGGAGTGCCGCGCT
>QMOC01000283.1 GCA_003648085.1 Chloroflexota bacterium | reverse complement strand
TTGGAGCGCATCCTTTGGCACGCAGACGAACGCCGCCAAACGCTGATTTTTGAATTTGATCTGCGGAAATCTGCGTTAATCTGCGTCCGATCTCGAATCTGGCGGAAGGGCTGAGTAGTCACACATTAGCGTAACGGTGTACGGGGGAGGTGCAACCATGCCCTATCGGATTACCATCACTGCCGGCCCGGTGACGATGGAGGCTGAACTGAACAACAGCCCCACGGCGCAAAAAATCTGGCAGGCGTTGCCCGTCACTGGCCAAGCCAGCACTTGGGGTGATGAGGTTTACTTCGAGATTCCCGTGCGGGCGAAGCAGGCCCCTGATGCCCGTGCCGACGTTGAGGTGGGGGAACTGGGCTACTGGCCGGTGGGACGGGCCTTCTGCATCTTCTTCGGCCCCACGCCGTCCAGCATAAGTGATAAGCCCCGCGCGGTCAGCCCCGTCAACATCGTGGGCCGCGTGCTGGGCGACGCCACTGCCTTTCGGCAAGTGGATGCTGGCACGACGGTCACGCTGACAAAGGCAACGGGCAGGGGATCGCTGTGATCGCGGATGATATTCGGGGCCTGGCAGCAGTCATCTTCGACCTGGACGGCTTGATGGCGGATAGCGAGCCGCTGGCCGAGTGGGCCTGGAACCAGGTCCTGGCCCGCTACGGGCACAGATTGGACGAGCGGACGTTCCGCGAAATCCTGGGGATGCGGGTCGCTGACTCTGCTCGCTTTATCTGTGAGCGATTCCCGCTTCCCCTCAGCCCCGAGGAGGCACTGGCCGAGCGGGACGAATTGTTCCTGAGGGCGGTCCCGGCTCGCCTTCGCGCTCGTCCCGGTCTCTATCCTCTGCTGGACGAATTAGCCGCCCGCGCGCTCCCGCTGGGAGTCGCCACTTCCGGCCATCGCCGATACGTGACGCTGGCCCTGCGGACGCTAGGGCTGGAGGGTCGCTTCCAGGCCGTTGCCACAGGGGACGAGGTGGAGCGAGGCAAGCCGGCCCCTGATATTTACCTCTTGGCGGCGGAGAGGCTGAGTGTGTCTCCCGATCGCTGCCTGGCTCTGGAGGATGCCCCGCTGGGGGCCACTGCCGCCTGCGCAGCGGGGATGGTCTGCGTGGTTGTACCGAACGAGTGGACGGCCTCACTTGACTTCCCTGGGGCTTACCGTGTCTTTCCCTCGTTGAGTGAGGTCAGAGAGGCATTGGATGACCTGCTAGACGTCCAGAGCGTGCGCTACACCGCTGCCGGCGGCGTGGTCGTGCACGGTGACTGTGTGCTGGTGCTGCGCCGCCCCGGCCGGGGCGAGGTGCGCCTGCCCAAGGGCCACGTCGAGCCGGGGGAGAGCCCACAAGAGACGGCGCTGCGCGAGGTCCGCGAGGAAAGCGGCTGCACCGGCCTGGAGGTGAGGGCCGACCTGGGCACGCAGGTGGTTGAGTTTGAACACAAGGGGCGGCACGTCGTGCGCACCGAGCGGTATTTCTTGATGACGCTGGCAGACGACCAGGCTTCATCTACCGGTGGGGAGCAGCAGTTCGAGCCCATCTGGCTCACCTGGGAGGAGGCGCTGGCGACGCTGACCTTCGAGGCGGAGCGGGAGTGGGTATGGCGGGCGCGAGGGGTAGTGGAGGATCTATGATTGCGCTTTCTACCGGTTCGCTTTACAACTACGGCATCGCCCGCGTCTTTGAACTGGCCGCCCAGGCCGGTTACGACGGCATCGAGGTGCTGGTGGATCACTGCTGGGACAGCCGCCAGCCGGCCTACCTGCGCCGCCTATCCACCGACTACGGCCTGCCTATCGTTGCCCTTCACAGCCCCTTTGCCGTCGCAGTGCCCGATTGGCCAGACGATCAACTGGGCCGGCTGCGGCACACTGTGGCGCTGGCGCGAGAGGTTGAGGTGCCAACGGTCGTGACTCACTTGCCGTTCCGCCTTCACGCCATCGTGGGTCACTGGCACGCCTACCGCCCGCGACGTTTCCTCCTGCCGGTGCCACTCCTCCGCCGCGAGCCCTACTATCACTTCCTGGACGATGGGCGGGTGGCGGGATTGGAGGACAAGGCAGGGATCACAATCGCTATCGAGAATATGCCGGTGCATCGTTTCTTGGGACTGCGGGTCAACGGTTACTGGTTCAACAGTCCGGCCGAACTGGAACGTTTCCCCCACCTGACGCTCGATACAACCCACCTGGGTACCTGGGGTTTGGACCCGCTGGCGGTCTACGAGCGACTGCGGGAGCGGGTGGCCCACGTGCATCTCTCCAACTACGATGGCCGGGAGCACCGTTCGCCGCCGGATGGCCACCTGCCCCTAGCGGAGTTGCTGCGTCACCTGGCCCGCGATGGCTACCGGGGGGCCATCACCATCGAGTGTCACCCCGACGCGCTGGACGCAGGGGACGAGGCGAGGTGTCTGGTAGCGTTGCGCCGGGCGTTGGCGTTTTGTCGAAGTCACTTTGAGATGAGGTGAACCAATGTCAGAGAAGCGTAAGTCCCGTAACATCTTCGTTGAAGCAGTGCCCAACCTGCCGATGGAGGAGCAGCCCACCGAACTGGTGGAGCGCAAAGGGGTGGGCCACCCCGACTCCATCTGCGACGCGATTATGGATGCCGTGAGCGTTGAACTATGCCGTGCCTACATAGACCATTTCGGGCGCATCCTGCACCACAACATTGACAAGGGGCTCCTGGTGGCCGGACGCACCAGTCCCGCCCTGGGCGGCGGCACCGTGGACGAGCCAATGCGTCTCATTTTCGGCGACCGTGCCACCTATGAGTACAAAGGAGTGCGCATCCCAGTAGGCGAGATCGCCGCGGCCACGGCTAAGAGTTGGCTGCGCGGTAACCTGCGCTTTGTGGACCCTGACGTTCACATGGTGTTCCAGAACGAGATCAAGCCCGGCTCGCCGGAACTGACCGACATCTTCGCCCGCGACGTCATCGGGGCCAATGACACCTCGGCCGGCGTGGGGTACGCGCCACTCTCGGAGACTGAGGAACTGGTCTTGGCGACCGAGCGTTATCTCAACTCCACCGCCTTCAAAGCCGCCTACCCTGAGGCCGGTGAGGACATCAAAGTGATGGGCTACCGCTTTGGCCACCATCTTACGTTGACCGTCGCGCTGGCCTTCGTAGACCGCTTCATCCCCGACGAGAAGACCTACTTCGAGCGCAAGGCGGCCATCCACGATGATCTGCAAACCTTCGTCGAGCGCCAGCGGAGGACGATTGATAAGATCACCGTGGACATCAACACACTGGACGAGCCGGGACGTGGCGCGGGTGGGATGTACCTGACGGTACTGGGCACTTCGGCCGAGGGAGGCGACGGTGGTCAGGTGGGGCGCGGCAACCGGGTCAACGGCGTTATCGCCTTTAACCGTCCCTCGACGACCGAAGCGGCGGCGGGCAAAAATCCCATCAGCCACGTGGGTAAGATCTACAACCTCCTGAGCCACGAACTCGCCAGCCGCATCTACCTGGAGGTCGAGGGCATTCGTGAGGTGACGGTCTGGCTGTGCAGCCAGATCGGCAAGCCGATTGATCGGCCCCTGATGGCCGCCGCCCAAGTCATTCTGGCCGAGGGAGTTGGTCTGGAGGACGTGCGCGATGCGGTAGCGGCGGTGATTGACCGCGAACTGAGCGGTATCCGGCACTTCACCCGGCGGCTGGCGCGGGGCGAGCTGGCGGTGTGGTAGGGGATGGGCGCAGCGAACTCCTTTTGATTATCCTCCGCAGCCAGGAGACGGCTGCCGGTTCGTACTTGCGCACCATGAGCACCGAGCAGGGAGCCCCATCCGCCACCTGGTCGGGTATGGAGCCGAACAGCAGGCTCTTCAGAAACCATTCCTCCGAGGCTCCGATAACGATCAGGTCGCAGCCCGCCTGCTCCGTACTCTGTGTGGCCTCTGCTAAGATACCCTCTACAACGGAGGCATTGCGCTTCAAACTGAAGCCTACCTCTCTAGGAATCTCGCCCAGCACGTCCTCGACCAACTGGCGCAGGACATCCATCTCCACTTCCATATCTACCCTGTCCCCTGCGGGGAGAATACGCAGCACCGTCAGGGAACCTTTCTCAACCCTGGCGACATCCCAGGCCAACCGCAAGGCCAAACGGGCATGTGGCCCACCGCCGACCGGGACGAGCACGTGTTTGATGTCTCCTACTCCCCGGTCGCGCAGCACGGCCACGTCGCATCTCGCCCCGTACACTACATCCTTGACCACGCTCCCTCTCACCCGTTGTGTTGTTAACTGACCACGCCAACCCATCAGAATCAGCCCCACGCCACCCCGCGCCTCGGCCACGCCCAGGATGCCAGATGAGACACCCCGCGCCGCCCGCAGCAGGGTGCGTACCGGTACTCCCTGTTCGTAAGCGCAATCAGCCACTCGTTTGAGCAGCGCTTTGCGCCCGTTCTCCTGCCTATCCAGAATATCCTGAGCCAACTCTAAGGGAGTCGCTGTCGGTATCTCGACCACAAACAGGGCGGCAAGGGTTGATTCCTCCCTCGCCC
>QMOC01000282.1 GCA_003648085.1 Chloroflexota bacterium | reverse complement strand
TCCACCTCGTTGGCCACGGAGAAGTAAGTGATGGAGAAATTGGTAGTGACCATGAGCGGCGAATCCGGCTTGGGCTCGTTGATCTCGTAGATGCCCGGTTGCACCTGGATCGGCTCCTGCGGGTTGGTGTAGATGTTCTCCCGCAGTACCAGCAGCGCGTAGGCCGAGGCTGGCGTGAGGTGGTCCAGAACGATGAAGCCACCATACTTGGCGATGTGCTGAGAGGCCAACATCGCCTCTTCCATCGGATCAGCCGCGCCCTCGCCAGGAAAGGTGATGATGGGGTAGCCGAGCGGGCGGAAATTCTTCTTGAGCGCTAGGCGGCGCAGTTGTGTCAGCGTGACCAATGTGCTGACGGGATCGCGCACACCTGGATCCAACACCAAGTCCTGCACACCCTTGCCCTTGATCTGTTCTGCCAGTTCGGCCAGATTCCCCAGCCCATCAAGGCTGCGTACCGCCAACGAGACCTGTGCCTCCTTTGCCAGCGCCGCCATTGGTTCCCAGTTGTCGGGAGTGGCAGCATAGAGCAGCGGACGGGTGCCCTCGGCCGCTTTCACCCCTGCCTCCATCACAGCCGGGTCCTCGGCGATGAGGATCAGCGGTCGGTCGGTCACCTCACGCACGGCCTGTACCGCTGCCGCGAAGGCGTCCGCATCCCCGGAGGCCGCCTCGACCGCGATGCCGTCCAGGAACAAATCCATCCCGACGTACTCCACCGAGTAGTCCATCGCGGCCTTGACCGCCGCCTTGATCTCGTCAAGTGGCATCGTATCCTTCACGCGCACGAAGATGCCGGGTTTGTGGTAGAAAGTCTTTTCGTGGCGGAAGAGGACGGTCTCGTTGCCGACCTCGACCTTGTGGCCCGGCCCCTCCACCGTGACCAGCCGGATGGGCGGAGCGGCAGCCGCGGCCAGTTGCGCCTTCGCCTCCTCCGAGACGTAGGGGCAGGCGGCCAGTTCCGCCTGCTTGGCCGCCAGTTTCATCGCGAAGGCCAGGCAGGTGGGAAAGCCACACTCCTTGCAGTTGGTTCGCGGTAAGAGTTTGTAGATTTGAAGTCCAGTCAGTGCCATTATTCCTCCTCACTCGCTCATAGGCTCCGCTGGTTTCAGGTTTCAGAGTTCCCGGTTAACCTGAAACCTTGAACCTGCAACCTACTTCATGAGCCGTTCGATGAACGCCTTGACCCGCTTCACTGCCTCTGGGTGACGCATAACGACGATATCGGCCCCCGACTCGATGAGAGCAGTCGCCGTCAACGTCTCCCACAGGATCGCCCGCTCGCGCCAGTCGCCCCAGGATTCCGGCACACCTTCGCCGACCTTGGCCTCCTTCTGCCGCCAGGCCTCGTAGCCAGGGGTGACCAGCATGGGCAGTTGGGTCATCTTGTCGCCCTGGAGCGCCGCGATGCGCAGCCGCTCCATCACCGAGTACCCGTATTCCATCCCATAGCCCAGGCCGGCCGTCGTGGGATCCATCAGGATGCGATCCAGCGGCAACCCCATGTCAGAAATGAGGATGTTCAACTGCTTGGCCAGGTTAACGTCCATCGCGGTGCGGGCATTCACCAGATGACCATGGGCCAGGGCCGCCGCGACGATGGTGCGGTAGTTCTTCTCGTCGCAAACTCCCAGCACGACCCGCTCCCCCGCCGCCTCCTCAGCCACAGCCACGAGCAACTCGTTGTCGGCGTCCACCTGCCCTGGGCCGAAGATCAGGATCGGCAGACCAGTGGCTTCCAGCACCGCGCGGGCAGCAGCGCGGGCATCGGCTGCCGTCGTTGGTGTGTCTCCATCCTTCGTCAGACTAAGTTGAAGCAAGATCAGGTCGGCCCCAGCCTCCTCAGCCGCCTTGGCCCAGGTCGCCGGGTCGTCCATCACGTCGCCCCAGGCCTCCACCAGGAGCGGCGACCAATCATCAGGCCGCCGATCTGCGATTTCGATGGCTATGCACGGCGGGTTGGGAATCTCTCCCTCGAAGTGCAAGAAAGGCAACGTGGTTTCCCCGCCAACGGTGACGGTGTGACTGCGAGTGCCGCCCTCGTCGGCCGTGGCTCCCAGCGTCACCTCTAGCACTTTCCCCATCCATTTTTCAACTGGAATCTCGACCGTGACAGGCATACAATCCCTCCTTGAATAATCTTTGACCACCATCGGTATTGGCCGTAATGATACCTCCTAACTGACCAGAGGTCAAGCGATGGTCATACCTTACGCATAATGCTGCTTATAAAGCACAAGGAACGGGGGCCATCACCAGGCATGACGGCCCCCTAGATTTCGACCCTATTCCGCCATGTCGCGCACAATGTCGCTCATCGAGAGGATACCCACAGGGCGCTGTGTGGCGGGTTTTTCGTGCACGATGACGAGACGGGCGATGTTCTTGTCCAGCATAATCAGGGCCGCGGCCTCCACAGGAATGTCCGGAATGATCGTCACCACGTCGGGGCTCATCACATCCTCGGCCACCATATTTTTGTAGTCCTGGTTGTAGACCTTCACCAGGTCCTTGCGGGAGATAACGCCGCAGACCTCGCCGCCTTCGTCCACAACGACCACCGCCGTGACCTTATTCTCCGTCATACGCCTGGCCACTTCTGGCAGAGGGGTATCGGTGTGGCAGGTGATCACCCCTCGCCGCATCAGGTCACGCACGAATTTGCCCATATCTGCTCCCCCTTTCCTTTAGAACATCGGCGGCATTGTCAGCGCTGGATGCCCCTTCTCCTCCAGGAAGGCCAACAGCCCTTCCACATCAGTGCAGATGGTCTCGTCAGCGATCTTGTCCAAGAGATCAGGGTCACCCTCCCGCTCGCAGACCGCCTTCAGTTCCTCGGCCATCGTCTGCTTGAGGAAGGATGACATCCAGACCACTCGCTTGAAGCCGCCGTCGGCGGAGATGAACTTGGGGCTGGTCAGATAGTACTTGCCCACGCCCATCACGCCGGGCGTCTGCAGGCCGCCGCCGGCCATGCCCGCCAGCGTGGAGAAAGTCATCCCGGCAGGGGTCATGCTCGGATCCTCCCGGCTGACGACCATGATGCCGTTGGCCTCGGGGATGAGCATGCAGATGCACTCGAAGCAGCCACAGGCAGTCATCGGGTTCTCCATAATCGAGTACATCGCCACCTCTTCCACCGTGCCGTGCGAGGCCTGCCGGGCATACTCATTGACTCCCGTGAAGTACCCCTTCACCGGATCCAGGCACTGCCCCTTGGGGATGGGCTGATTCGGGCCGGTGGGGTTGATCTCGTAAGAAGCCTTGCAGTCCAGCCAGTTGTAGGCCCCGCACAGCCCCAGCCGCTGCGGGCTGACGACGCAGACGTGGTTGGGCGCGAAGGATTGGCAGAGGACACAGGAGTAGAAGGTGTCCACCGCCTCGTCGGTCAGGTCGGCCAGGCGCCGGTTGCGGAAGTCGTAGGCCACCCGCGCCTTCTCCAGCCACTCGGTGTACAGTTCGGGGTCGGTGATGATCTTCACCTGCACCTTGTCCACAATGGCCCCGAAGTCAGCGTGGAATCTCGCGTAGAGGATGTCGCCGAAGTGTTTGAGGTTGAACCCCTTGTCGGCCGCCGTCTTGGAGATGCGGATCCAGGTGATGTCCCGCTGGCCGATGTGCTGGATGCCGGAAGCGCCGTTGATGAAGTAGTGGATCTGCCGCTCCAGCACCGGTTCGAAGTCCTCCTGCATCTTCCGACCGGCCACCTCGACCAGGATGCCCATGTCCATCGAGCCGCCGACCTCCACGTCCTCAAAGCCCGGCCCGATGACCTCGATCTTACCGTCCTCCACCTCGTCCATCGGAACCATGCGCAGGTACTCGAAAGCGCGGCTGTGCTTGCCACCGAACTCGATCCGCATGTCGGCCCGGCGCACGACCTCGCCCTCAAAGGCGGAGCCGTAGGGCACCGGCACCGGCACCTCGGTGATCTTGACCTTGACGCCGCGCACTTCGATGCAACGCTGCACCAGTTTGGCCGCCCGCTCCTCGTCGCTTTCCGCCTCGATCTCGTTCCACGGCATCGAGATGACGTGCTCATAGCGGGTGACGCCGGTAGGGAGAATCTGAGGAATGACGGTGTCGGCGATGGTGGGGAAACCATAGGAGATCGCCCCGGCGGCAGCGGCATACTTCAGATCGTCCACCTCACCCAGCGCCAGGACGAAGGCGAAGACGCGGTACTTGTTATAGAGCAGAATCTCTCGCCACTGGCCACCCTTCATTCCACCGAAGGTCAGCGCCGAGCGGGTGGCAAAGCCCAGCGCGTAGATGGCGGAGATAGTGTCCCGTCCGAAGGGCACGATGTAGGTATCGTACCCCATCTCCACTCCTTCCTCGTACAACTGGTCAATGATGGAGCGACCGTTGACGTTGCCGGAGAGGAAGACCAGGATATTCCGCCGCTGCAGTTCCCGCACGATGGCGACGGCAGCCTCGTTGGTGCGGGCCGCGCCGACGATGGCGGCGAAGCCCGGCATGCGGCCATCCACCAACTGGATGCCCCAGGAGCGCAACTGGATGTCGTCAATGGGACCGTT
>QMOC01000281.1 GCA_003648085.1 Chloroflexota bacterium | reverse complement strand
GTTTCATGTTTGTGGTCCTTCCCAAATTGCGGTAGAATGACGCGGCTTTGTGAGGGCTGCGGGCCGGGAGGCGCTACGTGATCGAGACTGGCAGGCGCGCACCAGGTGGGAGGAACGGCTTGGACGAAACGCACGGGATGGCATTACAGCAGGAAGTTGAGGTCGCGCAGGCGGCCGGGGTTATCGCGCTAGGTAGCATTGCCAGCCGCGTGCTGGGCCTGCTGCGCGAGATGGTCAAGGCGGGCCTCTTCGGTGCGACCGGCTTAGTAGGCGCATGGGAAGTGGCCGCCCGTGTGCCCACCATCATCTATGATCTCCTGGTGAGCGGGATGATTAACTCGGCCCTCGTCCCGGTGCTTTCCGACTATGCTGCTCCTGAACGCCGCGCCGAACTGTGGCATTTGGTCAGCGTCCTGCTTAGTCTTGCCGTCGTCGCGCTTTCGGCCTGCGTGCTGCTCGGCGAACTCCTGGCCCCTCAGATCGTGTGGCTCATGGCTGGCGGGCTCGATCCGATATTGCGGGCTGAGGCCGCTGGATTGCTGCGCATTATGCTGCCGGCGGTCCTCTTTCTCAATGTGTCCGGTATCATCGCCGGAACATTGTACGCGCTGAAGCGTTTCGTATTCCCGGCCTTCACCGCCGCTGCTTACAATGCCGCAATTGTGGCACTGGCACTGCTCCTGGGCCGGCGGCTGGGGGTGACCAGTATAGCCCTGGGCTTGTTGGCGGGGGCCGCGCTCCAGGTGGCTCTGCAATGGCCCGGCCTGCGCGATGCCCGCTTGCGCTTCGTACTCGATACAGGTCACGCTGCCTTGCGCCGCATAGGATGGCTTTACGTCCCCATCGCCCTTGGCCTGATCGTGGACAAACTGGGTGAGGTGCTCAGTTACAATCTGGCCTCGCGCACCGGTGACCAGAGCATTCCCTGGATGCAGTATTCGGCCACTCTGATCCAGTTTCCTCTGGGACTGGTGTCTTTCGCCGTTTCCATCGCCATTTTGCCCACACTCTCCCGCCAAGCGACCGGCGGACAACCCGATCCCTTCAAGGCCACACTCGCCCAGGGTTTGCGGCTGGTGTTGGCGCTGACTATCCCGGCGACGGTCGGCCTGTGGGTACTGGCGACTCCCATCGTCGCGCTGGTCTTCGAGCACGGAGACTTCACTCCCGCCGATACGCTGGCGACGGTCTCAGCGCTACGCTGCCATCTGGTGGGGCTCATCTTTGCCGCTGTAGATCAGCCGCTCATCTTCGCCTTCTATGCTCGCAAGGATACCTGGACGCCGGCACTGGTGGGCGTGGCGACGGTGATCCTGTACGTGATTATGGCCCTGGCCCCGACGCTCTTTGTGCCCCTCACGCTGAATGGTCTGATATTGGCGAATTCGCTCAAGTGGGCGGCCCATGCGTTGTTGATGCTCCTTCTACTACGGCACACTATGGGCAGTCTGCAAGGACACGGGGTGTGGAGGCTTGTACTCAAGGCGGCCGTCGCTTCGGTAGTGATGGGAGGCGCGGTCCACCTGGCGGCGGGTAAACTGGCTCAGATCACACCGGCCGGATTGGCAGGTGAGATGCTGCTGGTGGGTGGGAGTGGGTTTGTGGGGGCTGCCGTCTATAGTGCGCTTGCTGTCCTTCTACGGATGGAGGAAGTTGGCCTGGTGGGACGGGCCTGGCTTGAATGGAGTCGTCGCTTGACGGAGCCTGGGCGGTAGATTATAATGCCGTTGGACGTGAGGCGTGAAGCGTGAGACGTGATTGAGGGATGCGATTGGGGAGTGAGCGAGGCCAACCGGTTCGCCCTGAGCAGTACGATGAGGCGTACTTCTTAGGTTCCTGCGAGGGATACGCTGAGTTCATCGCCAGCGAGGGCGAGCATCTTTCGCGCCGACTGAGCCAGGCCTTTGAGGTAGCCGAGATCTCGCCCGGGATGCGGGTGCTCGACGTCGGCTGTGGGCGGGGCGAGATTCTGCGCCATTGCGCACGGTTGGGAGCGCAGACCTATGGAGTGGACTACGCACCGGTCGCCGTGCGGATGGCGCGGAGACTGACGACGAGCGATGAAGGGACGCAGGGCAACGTGGGCGTCTACCTGGCCGACGCCAAGTGGTTGCCCTTTCCCGCTGCTTGCTTCGATCGGGTACTGATGTTCGACCTGGTCGAGCACCTTCATCCGTGGGAACTGGATCAGGCGCTGGCGGAGGCGCGGCGCGTGCTGCGGCCTGATGGCCGGCTCGTCATCCACACCGCTCCCAACGCCTGGTACGATCGTTACGCCTATCCGCTGGTGCGATTGGTGCGCACGCTGATGGGGCAAGGGGCGAACTATCCAAAGGACCCCCGCGCTGTCACTCCGGCCAATCTCGACGTGCACGTGAATGAGCAGAGCGCGCTGAGCCTGTGGCGGGTGCTGCGGCGGGCGGGGTTCCGCGCTCACGTGTGGCTTGATACACCCCCGCAGAATCGGGACGAGGGGCCGTTGCTGGCGGCGGCCCGCTACGTTCTATTCAACTGGCCGCCCTTCCGCTGGTTCTTCGAGCGGGAGGTGTTCGCGGTGGCAAAAAAAGTGGGGCAAATTGGCAATTTGCCCCACGATTGAGACTTTGGAAGTCCGGCTCGCCCTCACCTAATGGTTTGGATGCCCGCCTGGCTCAGCCGCAGGCCGACGAACTCCATAGTCTGATTGGGCTGCAGGACGCGCTGGAGAGATGGTGGGCTTTGGCTTCTCCTTGTACCGCCACCTGTCTGCTTGCGCAGCACGACGTTGTCTACATAACTCCCCTCGTAAGTGTTACTGGAGTCGCTGCCGAAGACAAAGGCAATCCAGACCTCATCCTCCCCCAGCAGATTACCCAGATGATAGACGTTGCTCAGATCCAGACGTTCCCCCATCGTCCAACTTGACCAGTCGCCGGTGACATAGGAGCCCCAGAACTCGTTCCCATCAATGGAAGCCCCCCAGAAGAACATGTCGTAGGTCAACTCGGTCTCGCTCCACCAGTCGAAGAGCAACTCGGCCGCCGTGGCGTCGGCCAGGCTGAAGGGACCGTAGACCATCCAGGCAAACACGTCATTCGGGTAGTCGTTGCCACAACTGAGGGTCGTGTCGCCGGCGCCGACGCTCCAGGCGCTGAAGGAACCACTGCTACTGCGGCAATCTCGCTTACCCCAATAATAGAGACCGCTGTTAGAGTCGTTGTCGCTAACCGACCAGGTGCTGCCGGGGAAAGGGCCCTCGAAGTCCTCGCTGAGGATGATGACCCAGCGGGGGGGTGGTGCGGGATGGTTCCGGAGCACCAGGGGCAGGTAAATGGCGTTCGGGGTGGGGACACTGCCTTTGCTCGTGCGCAGGCGGATGGCGACATCGGTGTTGTGGGTCACTCCCATGTCGGTCCACCCGCTGCCCGAGAGGCTCATATACGTGCGTCCCGTCTCGACCGTCCCGTGGGGATCGGTCGCGATGGGATACCCGTAACTCTCGTTGGTGAACTTCACCACCGCGATGACGTCATCGCCGGCGGTCACAGCCAGAGGAGAATCCAACGCCACGGAATGGTAGCCGGCCTCGTCGAACGAGAGATTCTCCTTGCTGGCCAGCAGATTGCTAAGCGTTGTCCCGTCGAAATCGTCGTAGATGTAGACGTCAATATCGGTCGTGGCGTCCGTGGTCCAGAACTCCACCCGCGTGACCTTAGTGTCTTCGGGGGGGATAAACTTGACCAGGCCCCAGGCGGTAGGGTTATTGTATCCCCAACTGCCCCACCAGCCGTCATCGTCGTAGTACCAGATGTCACCGTTGACGTCGTAATCCTGCCAGTCGTGTATGAACGAGGAGGAGGTGCCGATGTTGGCCGCGCCGTAGGTGATGTAGAAATAGCCGTTATCGCCCCAACCGGTGCCCCAACTGTTTTTCACGATCCAGCCATCTGCCGGGTCCGTGCCTCCGGGTACGGGCGGCAGGTTGTTGCTCCAACCGACGATCAGCACGGCGTGGTTGGTGTTGCCCGGTGGTACTGTGTAGTTGAAGGTGTAGGAACCGTCATATGAACCGTTGAAGCCCTGACCTGAGTCCGCGTACATTGAGGTAATGACCGGGCCGTGGTCGTAGATGTATTGCTTCAGCACCTGGGTGCTGGGTACCGCATCGCCGGAGATGATGCGCCAGTCCAAGAGGGTTTTTTGGTAAGGGCAGTTGGGGTTACAATTGACGTCACTGTCCTGGTAGGGGTCGCACGTTTCCAGCACCGTGCCTTTTTGGGAGAAGAGACTGGCAAGCATAAAAGCATTTCCCCCATCGCAACTCCCCCAGTAGTCACCGGGGTTAGGATACTGGAAGTTGTTCAGTTCACGCCAGTTGCACTCCTTAGCGTTATTCTCCGAGAAATCGAACAGGCTCTCTCCCTCTATTAGCAGCCTGGCCTCGAAATTTCCAATGGTGGCGAAGGTGTAGCACGAGCCGCAATTGCCCTGGTTCTTCACCGGGCTGACGTAGTTGTTCCCATCTTTGTTGCGCCAGTCGAAGACATCCGGCAAAGCCTGGGGCACGGC
>QMOC01000280.1 GCA_003648085.1 Chloroflexota bacterium | reverse complement strand
CCGGAGTTACGGGGCTTCGAGAAATTCTGCGAGGGTCGCCCGGTCGAGGAGATGCCGCGTATTACACAGCGTATTTGCGGTGTCTGTCCCTTGGCGCATCACATGGCGGCAGCCAAGGCCGGCGATGCAGTCTACCATGTAGACCCTCCGCCGGCGGCTAAGAAGTTGCGTGAACTCCTGTACAGTTCTTTCTTCGTCGCCGACCACGCCACCCATTTCTACGTGCTGGCCGCGCCGGACTTCGTCGTCGGGCCAGATGCCCCCAAGGCCGAGCGCAACATCCTGGGCCTGGTCAGAAAAGTGGGTAAGGAGATCGGTGCGCGTGTTATACAACTGTTGCAGGAGAACCATGAGATTGCCGCCATCGTCGCCGGGCGCTATATCCATTCGGTCAGTTGCATCATCGGCGGAATGAGTAAGCCCATCACTGAGGAGGAACGCGACCGGATCGTCGAGATTGCCGAAAACTCCGTCGAAACGGCCAAATTCTCACTCCAACTGTTCGAGGATGTGGTGCTCAAGAATCCGGCATACCTGGATATGATTCTGAGCGACGCCTTTACCCACAAGACCTACTACATGGGCCTGGTTGACGAGAACAATCACGTTAACTTCTACGATGGCAAGGTGCGCGTCGTGGAGCCTGACGGCAAGGAACTGGTCAAGTATGGCCCCGACGAGTACCTCGACGTGGTGGCCGAGCACATCGAGCCGTGGACTTACCTTAAGTTCCCCTATCTGAAGCAAGTGGGCTGGAAGGGGTTCGTGGACGGCCCCGACAGCGGAGTCTATCGCGCTACGCCTCTCAGCCGGCTTAACGCCGCCGACGGGATGGCGACACCGTTGGCCCAGGCCGAGTACGAGCGCTTCTACGACACGCTGGGCGGCAAGCCTGTGCATCACACACTGGCAACCCACTGGGCGCGGCTGATCGAGATCCTCTACGCCGCCGAACACACACTGGAACTGGCCAGGGATCCGGAGATCACCAGCACCGAGGTTCACACGATCCCCACCGAGACACCGGACGAGGGCGTGGGTATTGTCGAGGCGCCGCGCGGCACACTGACCCACCACTACGTCACCGACGAGAACGGCATCCTCCGGAAAGTCAACCTCATCGTCGGCACGACCAATAACTATGCCGCTATCAATATGTCCATCAAAAAAGCAGCGCAGGGACTTGTGCAACCCGGTAAGCCGCTTGACGATGGCGTGCTCAACATGATTGAGATGGCTTTTCGCGCTTATGACCCCTGTTTCGGGTGTGCCACCCACGCGCTACCGGGGCAGATGCCGATGATCGTGAGGGTTTACAACCACGAGCGTAAGTTAGTACAGGAAATCCGCCGGGACTAGGAGGCAACAATGAGTAAACGAGGAATGACGCAGAAGAGGGCCGACGAGCGCGAGATCGTGCTCGAACGCGCTATGGTGACACGTCACTACGTTATGACCTGGGACCTCGAACGCTGCGTGGGATGCCAGATCGGGCCGCTGGTCTGCCCCAAGGATGCCGTCATCCACGTGGAAGGGGAAATCGTGGACGGGCGATTGGCAAAGAGGCCCTCGGTTGACATTGACCCGGAAAAGTGTGTGCTCTGCGGCATCTGTGAGGTGATGTGCCCCAAGAACGCCATCACAATGACTATCAACGGCGAGCGCGAGAACCCAGTGCTGGTCTACGGGGCCTTCCCGGATCTAATCCAATCCACGATATTTGACAAAGAGCAATTCGACTGGAGCAGGAAGGACTTCGTAATCGAGAACTGCCCGACCAACGTCATCAGTTACGATGAGGAGCAGGACACACTGGTGGTGGATGATGAGCATTGCATCCGTTGCCGCCAGTGCGAGATTGCCAGCAACGGCGCGTTCCAGGTGGTGCAACCCTGGCAGGGCAAGGTGGAACTGCGCCGCGAGAAGTGTGTCGAGGGCTGCCTGGCCTGCGCTGATATCTGTCCCACCCGCGCCCTGCACATTGATGACGAGGGCGAACTGGTATTGGCCGATTACTATTGCATTAAGTGCGGCGCGTGTATGCAGGTCTGCCCGGTCAAGCCTGAGATCGAAGAATACGAGTTCACCTTCGAGTCGCAGGGCGTGACCAAGACGATACTCCGCACGCGGATCACCAACGCCGACGAACTGCCCATCTGGGTCGAGAGGTGGCGTATCCGCCACACTCCAGTCCAGAGCGCGGCGTGGATCGAGGCGCTGAGCAAGGTGGCCGATGACAGAGCGGGCGCG
Source organism: Chloroflexota bacterium (assembly GCA_003648085.1). Taxonomy (GTDB): domain Bacteria; phylum Chloroflexota; class Anaerolineae; order B4-G1; family B4-G1; genus B30-G15. The sequence continues at coordinate 2,320 of QMOC01000280.1, read as the reverse complement.
ATGGAAATTGACAGCAAGCGGGCGCTCAAACGGCGCGACCTGTTAAAGGCGCTGGTGGGCGGCAAAATGTTGGCGGGGGTGGAGGAATAGGAAAACTCGCTGCACTCTCAGGAAAGGGTCAAACTGCATATAAGTTCGCCTGGGACGACAAATCCGTTTTCTTGAGGAAAACGGATTTGTTTTTTTGCCTCTTGTCTCCTTGCTCCCGCATGGTATAATCCCCCGTGCTATGTCCGACCATCCAAAACGTCCCGATGGTCGCCGGCCCGACGAACTCCGCCCGCTCAATTTCGTCCTCAACTACGTCGAGTATTCCGAAGGCTCGGTGCTGATCGAACTGGGCCGCACCCGCGTTCTCTGCAACGTCAGCGTTGAGGAGCAGGTGCCGGCCTGGATGACCGGGGGCAGGGGAGGTTGGTTGACCGCCGAATATTCCCTGCTCCCACGCTCCACCCACACCCGCACCCCCCGCGAGACCTGGGGATTGCGCGGGCGGACACAGGAGATACGCCGTCTCATCGGGCGCTCCCTGCGCGCCGCTGTGAACCTTGACCTGCTGGGTGAGCGCACGCTGATCGTGGACTGCGATGTGCTCCAGGCCGACGGTGGCACCCGCACCGCCGCCATCACCGGTGGTTACGTCGCTTTAGCCCTGGCCCTGCGCCGTCTGGCCGAATGGGGCCTAGTGCCGCCGGAGGCCCTCAAGCCGCCGGTCGCGGCGGTCAGTGTCGGCGTGGTGAGCGGCGAGGTGTGGCTCGACCTGTGCTATGCCGAGGATCGCGACGCCGAAGTGGATCTCAACGTCGCGATGACCGCCGATGGACGTCTGGTCGAGGTGCAAGGCACAGCCGAGGGCACACCCTTCTCGCGGGAGACCCTCGACCGTATGCTGGACCTGGCTGCACAGGGCATTGCCCATCTCATCCAGCAGCAACGCGAGGCGCTAAGGTGAGTGCTTCTGATTTCACGCCTGGACAGCGCCGCATTGTCATGCTGATGGTTATAGCGGTCATCGTCGTTTTCGCCATGCTCGCTGGCGTTGTCATCACCTCCATTCAAAGTTGGGAGAGCCCACCACCCGCTGCCACACTCCCCTTTGCATCTCCATCGCCCACCTCTCTCCCAACTCCATCGCTTACCCCTTCCCCCACACCCGAGGGCCTATGGTCTCAAGTGCTGGTCGCCCGCCTCTTCGATCAGATCGCCCATCAAGTGGAGACGTTGCGTGGCCTTTCTCCTCGCGCCGAAGTGCCGCTTAATTTCCTCGACGAACAGGAAATGACTACGCTCCTTCGCCGCCTCTATGTCGAACGTAGCCCGGAGGCCCAACTATTGCCGTACACCGCCCTGGGGCTGCTGCCCGCTGTCCCCATCTCCGTCAACGTCCACCGGACAGCCGGTATGTACGTGCCCGAGCAGGGGCAACTCTACGTTGCTACCGGTCGGCAGGAGAGTAGCGCCGACGACCAGACGCTACTGGCGCACGCCTACGCCCACGCCTTGCAGGATCAGCACTTCGATCTGGACGCTATGGACGCCCGCGCCACGACCACCGACGCCACGCTGGCCATTCAGGCGCTGGTGGAGGGAGACGCGACCCTCCTGGCAGCACTCTACCGCTACGAAGACCAGACAACAGCCGACTGGGAGCATCTGACGGAACTAATTTCGCAGGCTGAGCAGCCTGGTTATGGAGAAGAACTGGATCGCGCCGTGGCCTGGGCACGACTGCAGCGCTTCCCGTACCGGGAGGGCCGCCGGTTTGCCGACGCACTCTTCCAGGCCGGTGGGTGGGAGATTATCAACTATGCCTATACCGACCCGCCTCGCTCGACCGAGCAGGTGCTTCATCCACAGCGTTACCTGGAGGAGCGAGACAGACCTGCCGACGTCGTCGTGCCCGACCTTAGCACTGTCCTCGGCGAGGACTGGAGCGCGCTCCTGCGGGATACGCTGGGCGAGTTCGTCATCGGCCTGTACCTCGACGAGACGCTGCCGGAGGAGATGGCCTGGCAGGCGGCTGACGGTTGGGGCGGCGACACCTTCGTCGTCTGGGAGCGCGAGGACGGACATCGGGTGCTCGTCTGGCGCACTGTATGGGATAGCACCGCTGAGGCCGCCGAGTTTGAGCGTGCCATCGTCGCGCTGATCCCCCAACGCTACCTGCCGGTCCGACCCGTGGACCCGCCGGCAAGGTTGACGGGCCAGTGGTGGGAAACCGACGCAGGCGCGCTGTACGTCTGCCGCGTGGCACGCTACGTCACCCTTGCGCGCGCTCCTGACATCAATGCGCTGGCGAACATAGTAGAGGTACTGCCAT
>QMOC01000279.1 GCA_003648085.1 Chloroflexota bacterium | reverse complement strand
TCCTCAACACGGCGGCTGAAGCCGCGTGCTACCCGCGCCAAGTCGCCCTGCGGCGACTCCCCAGCCCGCCGGAGGGCGGGCTTCGCAAAGGTAGCCCGCGACTTTCAGTCGCCGGGCTGAGAAAACCCGCGTGAATCAGCATCCAATGGAAAGAAAGCGATGGAGACCCGAGAAACTTTCGTCGTCACACTGTTTTACGATCCCCGGCGCAGCGCCGAACCCCGAGGACGCCTGCGCCACATCGCCAGTAACCGGGAGGCCACTTTCAAGAACCTGGAGGAACTGATCCACCTGTTGTGCAGGTTCGTGGGCAAGCCCGGCGAGACAACAAATCAAAATGTGGAGGTGAAAGATGAATAACAATTGGAAGAACCTGATTCGCGTGACGCTGGCTTTCACGATGCTGAGCCTCAGCGCCCTGGCATGCGGCGGGAGTGAGGAGCCTACGCCCACCGCCACCGCGCGGCCGGTGGACACCCCGCCCGCTACCAGCGCGATTGAGGAACCGACTGCTACACCGACGCCGTCCGCACCGGCCGGTGGTCGGGTCTCCGTGGACGCGCTGTGGTTTGCGCAGGACGCCAGCGGCCCCTTCGGCGGCACCAGCCGCGTTGTCGTCGAGGTGGAGCCGGCCGCAGAGCCGGGAGACCTGCGCGTTGGCTTCTTCGAAGAGGAGGTGATGGGTACCGGCGACATGTGGCACGCTGCCGGCTGGACTGCCGTCACGCTGGCCTCGATGCTGCTGGGAATTGACCCGGCGCAGTATGAGTTCTCCTTCAGCGTCGGCGGACGGATAGATGGTCCCAGCGCAGGCGGGCTGATGACCGTCGGCGTGCTGGCCGCGCTCCTGGGCGACACGGTGGACGAGGAAGCCGCTATGACCGGCACCATCAACCCCGACGGCACCATCGGCCCGGTGGGCGGCATCCCGCACAAGATCGCCGGCGCCGCCGAGGCGGGCAAAACACTCGTGCTGGTGCCGGCCGGACAGAGACATTCAATGGACTACGGTAGCGGCGAATACGTGGACGTAGTCGAGGTCGGCGAGCGTCTGGGTGTTGAGGTGCGCGAGGTCTCCACCATTTACGAGGCCTACCACATCCTCACGGGGAGCGAACTACCCCGCCCGGAGGCCACCCGCGCTGCCCCGCAACTCCCCTCCCGCGCTTTCGACCGCGTGCAGGCCAAGGCCCGCGAGTGGTACAACCGCTACCTGGACGAGCGCAACCAGTTCTCCGCGCGCCTGCCCGAAATTCAGGATGCTCTCGCAGCGGAAGTGGCCGAGGTGGACGAACTGGCCGCTCGCGCCGATAGCGCCATCCAGCAGGGCATGCCGTCGGTGGCCTACAGCCGTGCCTGGCAGGCAGCCGCGATGATGGGCATCTACAACCTGGCCGCCGACATCCTCACCCAGTACCTCACCGTCGGGCTGGACAGCACCATCGCTTACCTCAACTCCACCGCCGTGGCCCAGGGTGAGGTGGACGCCATGCTGGATATGCTGGAGACGATGGAGCCCGAGACGGTCGGCGACTGCTTGACCCTCTTCGAGGCCTATGGGGACGTGGATATGGCCCAGGGGCTGATCGTCATCGGCAATGACACCATCAACAACCTGGTTAACAACCTCGATTCCTACACCGAAGAGGAGATCCTGGTCGAACTGACCAAAGCGGCGCTTTACTTCTCCCTGGCCCGCTCCGGTGTCGAACTGGCGCGAGACGCCGTAGACATCGGTATGGGATTCGGCTCATCTCCGGCCCCTGACCCTGAGATTATCGCCGCGCTGAGCAACACGCTGCGCCGCGCCTCCGATGCCAACATCGCTTACTTCGAGAGCGTCATCGTTGACCAGTATGCCGAGGCCTGGGGGGTACACCCTGACCGCGCCAGAGCGGCCTTCATGTACTTCGAGAGTGACTATCAGTGGGTCAAGGCGGTCAATTACGGCATAGCACTCCTGGCCGATACGCAGCCGGTCGAGATCATCGAGGGGCCTTTGACGATGGGAGGTTCGTTCAACACCTACCGTATGTCTGCGGGGCTGGTAGCCAAGTACTACTCGTTAGACACCCAATTGGATGAAGACGGCAACGTCGTCTCCATCGGGAACGAGCGTGCCCTGGCCGATATGCTCCAATTCGCCGACGAGCGTGCCGTGGAACTGATCAACCTCAATGGAGAGGATGTACCGGTGATGGCAGTGATGTACTACGAGGATGCACGCATCCTGCGCCAGGGCACACCGGAGGATCAGATGGATGCGCTGAAGGAGTACTGGACAGCCGCCACTATGGCCCTGGTTCAGGCCTACCTGACCGGGCGGCTGGGACAATAGTACAATACTTTATGTCACCGTGACCGTCCAGACCCTTCCCGACGCCGACCTGGAGGCGCTGGCCGCGCAAATGGAAGCCTGGGGCAGCCAAGTACAGGGCCGGGCCGCCAACAAATTCGCTGGCTACCTGCGGCTGACCCTGTCCGCCAATCACTTGCCCGACCGGCGAACTGAGCAGCATCGCCGGGCAGAACGTCCGCCTGCGCTTCCGCATCCCTGACGCCCCTTACGGCACCTACACCGTCATCGTCCACGGATACAACGTGGCCCAAGGGCCGCAGCCCTTCGCCCTGGTGGCCTCGGGGGACAACCTGCAGGAGGGGAATGCACCAGGCGGGCAGCACAAGGTCTATCTGCCGCCGGTGGTGAAGCATTGACGGAAACGTGCGACGCACATCAGAAAAAGAAAATGGAGGGCAAGCATGAAATCCCGGCGTATCCTTTTCGCGGCTTCGATCATCTTGCTGGCGCAAACGCTGGTCTGGGCTGAGCAAACGGAAGATCATGCCCTGTGGAGCAAGGCCATCGGAGACCAGGCTTATCTGGAGGAGTGTTACAGCGTGCAACAAACCACCGACAATGGCTACATCCTGGCCGGGCGGCGCAGCCTTTCCACAGCAGGCGCCAAGTCGAACGTGTTTTTTGTGAAAACAGACGCCAACGGCAATGTGCAGTGGTCATCCGAAATCGATCCTTACCCCTCTTTCAATAGCCATTCCAGGGTATTGAGCGTGGTCCAGGCCGATGACGGGGGCTATGTGGCTGCCGGATGGGTGGAGACCGAAAACTATGGCGAGGAGGGCTACCTGGTCAAAATAGATTCGACGGGCAGCCTGCAATGGCATTACATCTATGGCAACGTGGACATCGGCAGCGGAGACGATGACGACTGGTTTCAAACCATTGCCAAAACGTCTGACGGCGGCTACATCCTCGGCGGCTGGACGGCCGCCCAGGCCAACCATGGCTACACCGACGCCTGGTTGGTCCGGGTCACCGGCACGGGTGGGATCGTCTGGCAGACGGTGCACGGCCTGGAAGGCAGTGAGGAAGCCCAGGAGGTCATCCAGACAACGGACGGCGGCTATCTCTTCGTCGGCAATACTACCTCGGAGACGGGGTTTGGCATTGACGATGAGGCGGTGTTCATTGTCAAAACCAATGCCTCCGGTGTGCCCCAGTGGTTCAAGACCTTCGATTGGTCCACCTATGGCGGCGAAATGGGAGAATCGGTCCGGCAGACCGGCGATGGCGGCTACCTCGTCGGCGGCTGGTACGAAGCGGGCAGCGACCCTGGCATTCCCTTCCTGATAAAACTGAATTCCGGTGGAAATACGCAGTGGAGCCAGACGTACAACCTCGGCAGCGGCAGCGAAAAGTTTTCCTCGGTCGCTCTGGCCGACGATGGCTATCTCGCCGTGGGGCGGACGAACTCGGCCGGCAGTGGGAACTACGACGCCCTGGTGGTCAAAACGGACGCTGCGGGGAATCAGGAATGGAGCGAGACGTATGGTGGGAGTGACTACGACGCTGCCTACTCGGTTGACCGGACTGGGAACAGTAGCTACATCGTCGGCGGGAAAGCGGTGGGTTTGCAGTGGGCGGGGGGAACCGATATGTACCTGATCTACATCGGAGCGGCGCTGGACTATCGCATCTACCTGCCGCTGGTGGTCAGGCATTGATGAGCGACCCGGCATCAACTGCGGCGCGGACTGCGCAGAGGCCTACGCCAGGGGCACAACGGTGGGACTGACGGCAACGCCGGACGGCAACTCCGTCTTCGCCGGCTGGAGCGGAGACTGCTCCGGCTCGAACCCCAACACCACCGTCGCGGTGGACGCCAACAGGGTCTGTACCGCCACGTTCAACTTGCCGACCCCTGTCGGCGGGGTCACAGCGCCGGGCCGCTCAATGGCGCTTTGGCCGTGGCTCGCTTGGGTCGTAGTGGCCGCCGTGGGTGTCACCGGGGCAGCGCTGCTCGGCCGGCGCACGGCCTGAGACTAGGGGCGCGATGCGCCCTTTCCACCGGTGCCGTGCGAGATCGGGAAAGGGGTATGAGATGCCGTATCTGTTTACCGGGGCAGCAGATGAGAAACGGATAAGCGGATGGCCTTCCGGCGTAACTACCCAGCCGTCCCCGGGCAGAACGGTTAGAACGCATTCTTTAGGACGCAGATTCACGCAGATTTTCGCAGACGAGATTAAAAATCAGCGTGGGTCAGCGTTAATCTGCGTCCGATC
>QMOC01000278.1 GCA_003648085.1 Chloroflexota bacterium | reverse complement strand
TTCGCCATCCTCGGCGACCGCTTCTACCGCGCCTACGGCACTTTTGAGCAGCCGAATCCGTATGCGGGGTATCTGGGGTTGATGCTGCCGCTCGCTGTGGGACCGCTGGCTATCATGGTGCGGGGTAAACTGGTAAATTGGTACACTGGTAAATTGGTGAGGGGACGTCCATCTTCCCAATCTACCAATCTACCAACCTACCAATCTACCAATCTACCAGTCTACCAATTTACCATTCCTTCTGCCTGCCCAACCTTGCTCGTCGGCGGTGTGAGCACTATTGCGATGCTGGCAGCGCTCGCGATGTCCTGGAGCCGGGGGGCATGGCTGGGTTTCGGGGCGGCGGTGTTGGTGATGGCAGTGGCACTGCCGCGTAAGACGCGCTGGGGGCTGCTACTGGTGGCCGTGCTCGTCGTCGGGGTCTTTAGCCTGTACACAGCCGGCCTGCTGCCCGACCCCATCGTCGCCCGCCTGACTGACTTCGCGCAGGACGTGCGCTTTGAGGACGTGCGCGGGGTGGGCATCAACGACGCCAACTACGCCGTCATCGAGCGCTTGGCCCACTGGCAGGTGGCGCTGGAGATGATTCGTTATAATCTGTGGACTGGCGTCGGCTTCGGCTGCTACGAGCCGGCCTATCCCCGATTCGCGCTCATCAACTGGCCCATCGCGCTGGGGCACGCCCACAACTACTACCTGAACGTCGCCGCCGAGACAGGCATCATCGGCCTGGCCGCTTATCTGCTCCTATGGGTCGCGGTCTTCTGGCAGACCTGGCAGGTCACCCGCCGCGCTCACGGCCTCCTTCGCGGGGTCGCCATCGGGCTGCTGGGCACCTGGACCCATCTCAGCATCCACCACTTCCTCGACAATCTCTACGTCAATAACGTCCACCTGTACATCGGCGTCCTGCTGGGCCTCCTGGCGTGGCTCGCCCGCCCTTGCCCTACCGCCCGGTCTAGGTTATAATTACGACGAAGATAGTGCATTTGGAATTTGCGGCAACGACTGTCACTATACATTGAAGCAATAACAGCCAGCAAGGAGTATGGGTATGTCACTCGCACCTAACGTCCAGACACCCGAAATGGCCTCGTGGGTACGGGAGATCGCTCATCAGGTGTTTCGAGAACAGGCGGAAACGCTCCGCAAAGAGATCCGCCAGGATGAACTAAGAAGCCTCGAACGGAGCCTGAATCGTCAGATAGAACAAACATGGCAAGCTATCCGCTCGCTCACAGAGCAGGTGGCTGCCCTGACCGAGGCGCAGAAGCGCGCCGAGGAGCGGCTTGAGGGTGTAGAAAACCGGCTTGAGCGCCTGGAGGTCACCGTCGCTGAACTGGCCGAGGCGCAGAAGCGCGCCGAGGAGCGGCTTGAGGGTGTAGAAAACCGGCTTGAGGGTGTAGAAAACCGGCTTGAGCGCCTGGAGGTCATCGTCGCTGAACTGGCCGAGGCCCAAAAGCGCACCGAGGAGCAGGTAGCCCAACTGGCCGCCACTCAGCGGAGGGTCCTGGAGCGACTGGATGTGCTTGACCATCGGGTTGGGCTGATCGGCGATGTGTTGGGCATCGAGGCTGAGGGTGAGGCGGAGGAGACGCTGGTATACGTTTTGGAGCAAAAGGGGTATCGGCTGTTGGAGGCTCCTTGCGCTTTGAGTGTAGACGGGGAGATAGACTTGTGGTGCGGGCAGAGACACCAGATGGGGAGCCGGTCTGGGTACTGGTGGATGTCAAAGCGCGTGCCCGCCTCAAAGAACTGCGTCGCTGGTCAGGTCGTCTGCGCGATCCGGCCTTCCAACAACGCCTGGCAGAAGCAGGTGTGGTAAAGCCGTTTCTACCCTATTTCTTCGGCCTGCGCGTGTACCAAATCGTGGACGATGAGGCGCACAGGTTGGGTATCGGAGTGCTGGATCCCAATGGAGAGCGGGTAGAGCCAACCTTGCTTCGGTGACGACAATCTATGGAGAAAGGCTTAACACTGACCGCCCATCTCCTTGATACCGCCCGCGCCAACCGCAAGGAGATCGGGCGGTTTATCAAGTTCAGCATTGTCGGCACCATCGGCGCGGTGGTGGACTTCGGCATCCTCTACCTGCTCCACGCTGTGCTCGGCCTCCATATCGCTCTGGCCAACACCTGCTCCTTCACCAGTGCGGTGCTCAGCAACTTCACCTGGAACCGCTATTGGACCTACCCCGACTCCCGCTCTAAGCCGGTGCGCATGCAATTGGTGCAGTTCTTCGCTGTCAACGTCGTCGGGTGGGGCATCAATACCGGCCTCTTGCTCCTCCTCCGCTTCCCCTGCGTCTCGCTGGTGGGCAACCTGGGCCAGCATCCCTCGCTCGCTCTGGAGGCGGAATTGGTCTACAAACTGGGCTACAATCTGGCCAAGGCCATCGCGACTGTAGTAGTTCTGTTCTGGAATTTCTTCGTCAACCGCTACTGGACCTACTCAGACGTGGACTGATGCGCATTGGCATTGACTACACAGCGGCGGCCCGCCAGCGTGCCGGCATCGGGCGCTACACTCGCGAACTGGTGGGCGCGCTTCTGGCGCTTGTAGGGCAAGATGGCATCTTGCCCCACCAATACATCATCTTCGCTGCCACAGGGGGGCTAAGTATCGAGAACTGGAGATTGGAGATTGGGAGGGATCACGCGCAGTTCCGGACTCTTCCAATAAGCGACGAGTGGCTGGCCCGCCTCTGGCACCGCGCCCGCCTACCTATTCCGGTCGAGGCCATCACCGGCCCCCTTGACGTCTTCTACTCCCCGGACTTCGTCCTCCCGCCCACCCGCCGCACCACGCGCACCCTGCTCACCGTCCACGATCTCTCGTTCCTGCGCTATCCGGAGGCCTTCGTGCCCAAGTTGCGCCGCTATTTGATGCGCGTCGTGCCCCGCTCCGTCGCCCGCGCCAATCTGGTGTTGGCCGATTCGGCCCACACCCGCTCCGACATCGTCTCGCTCCTCGGCGTCCCCCCCGACAAGGTGCAGGTGCTCTACAGCGGCGTCCACCCCCGCTTCCGGCCCCAGCCCGAACCGGGCGAGGCCGAGCGCATCCGTGCCCGCTATGGCCTGGATGAGCGGCCCTACGTCCTTAGCGTCGGCACTGTGCAGCCGCGCAAGAACTACGTGCGCCTCATCCGCGCCTTTGCCAGACTCGAGCCCAATGCGCAACTCGTCATCGCTGGCGGGCAGGGCTGGCTCTACGAGGATATCTTCGCCGAGGCGGAGAAGCATGGCAATTGTGTGCGCGTCCTGGGCTTCGTGGGCGAGGCCGACCTGCCGGCCCTCTACCGCAACGCAGCCCTCTTCGCCTTCCCCTCGCTCTACGAAGGCTTCGGGCTGCCGGTGCTGGAGGCGATGGCCTGCGGCGTCCCCGTCGTTTGTTCGCACACTTCGTCGCTCCCGGAGGTCGCGGGCGACGCGGCGCTGCTGGTAGATCCGCTCGACACCGACGGGCTGGCTAAGGCGATGGCCCGCGTGCTGGAGGACGCCGAACTGCGCCGGGAGATGATCGCCCGGGGTCTGGAGCAGGCGGCCCGGTTCACCTGGGAACGGGCTGCACGCCAACTCCTGGGCACATTCGAGGTAATACGTAATGCGTAACCTGCGGCCCAACTGGGAGGATTGACCTATGTTCGGGGTTCGGGATTCGGGATTCGCAATTCGTCTATTTGGCCTCGTTCTCGTAATTGCAGGCTACTTCGGTCCCTGGGTGGGCCACAAGACCGCTGCTCTCACCGTGACCGGTCCCGAATTGTCCGAGTTTGCCAAGCTCTTCCCCCAGGTGCAGGGAGGCGTGGTGCCCGTGATCCGTGCGCTGTTCCTCACTCCGCTGGTCGCCGCCGCCATCCTTCTCGGCCTACTGGCCAACCAATTGATAAACCGGCAAATCAGCAAATCAACAAACCGGCAAATCGGCAAATCAACAAACCGGCAAATCAGCAAATCAACAAACCGCCTGCCTCGCACCTTCCTGACGCTCGTCGCTGCTCTGTTCGCCCTCGCTGCCCTGCCCCCCTATCAGTATCTGCTCGCTCCTGAGTACCGGGGCCACCTGGTTCTGGCCGCCGGGGGGCTACTGCTGGTTCTGCTGACCCCCTTCGCCGGTCGGCTTCCTCGGCGCGCCCGCTCTGTCCTGACCGCGCTGCTGGCGCTTGCCGGTGCCGTCCCCGCGCTGTGGCAGTTCGTCCTCCTCCATCCTCTCGTCGTCGCGCTGTACGACGAACCACTCGGCCTGGGCTGGGGCCTGGTCGTCTGTGTGGTCGGCTTCGCACTCGTGCTGATCTCCGGCTTCCTCCAATTAGCAACCAGCGGTCAGCAATCAGCAGTCGGCTAACCGCCAACCGCCATCTGCTGACCGCTATCTGCTGTCTGTCACCTGCTAACGGCTAATGGCTAACAGTTAACTCATCAAGAAACTCCTGCACCTCTGGGATACCCAGCAGTTTGGCCTTGAAGAACTCGTTGACCAGTTGCTCCACCTTGGCCCGCGAGTCGGCGATCAACGCAGCCCAGTCCTCGCCCAAGTCCACACGCCCGGTGATGTCGTCCCGCAGCCGGATCAGCGCCATCACAATCTCTGTCTCCAGTGGGCCTTCGCAGGTTTTC
>QMOC01000277.1 GCA_003648085.1 Chloroflexota bacterium | reverse complement strand
TCCGGCTGAAGCCGGACGTCCTACTCCGGCTGATTTTAGCCACACCCTGTTGATTATGTGTGGACGAGCCATATCTGGCTGCTGTGATGGGTGGTTGAACGAGGGTATTGCCTTTGGCGTGGATAAAGTATAGCCCAGAGATGGGAAAGTGTCAAAACACTGTGGCTCACCATCCCCAGGTAGAGCGTTGGGGCATAAATGTGCCTGAATCTGCGTCCGATTTCGAGTCTGGCGGGACGGCCGGGGAGCCACGACCCACCCCGGCCCTCTGGGAATTGCCGTGGTGGGCGCACCGGAGGCCCGAACTTGTTCGGATTTGCCGGCGGGCAACCCTACCAAGTTGAGGCATCCGAATCCTGGTCACGGGAAATCCCCAAGACCCCCCACCCCTAAAGTCCCGAAGAAAGCGCGATTGGGGGTTGACAAGAGCCATGAAAGTGTGGTATAGTAATATCTGGCGGAAGCGTTTGTGCTATTACCCGACCAAATACGGGAGCACATTGCCTGACCTACAGACGTCAAGCACTGTGCTCCTTATCACTGAGTGTAGATGATGAGATTGGGGCATAAGAACGGACCAATAGAAATTGATGGGGAGATAAGTGGGGAGGAATACCTGCTGGCCAAGGCGGCTGAGCAGGGCTTTGTCACATACGATGACATCCTGGCTGCTTTTCCCGAGGCCGAGGAGAACCTGGATGAACTCGAGGATATCCTGGCTACCCTGATAGAAACCGGCATTGAGGTGGGGGCGCCGGAGGGAGAAGCGAAAAAGGAAGCGCCGGCGTCCGAGAAACCCGGTCGAACCGAGGCGGCGGCCGACGAGCAAGCGTACTTCGACGCTATTGCGATAGATGATACCGTCGGCCTCTACCTCAAGGAGATCGGCCGGGTGCCGCTGCTCACGGCTGAGGAAGAGGTCATGTTGGCCAAGCGCATGGAGGCCGGACGGATTGCCCAAGAGAAGTTGAACCAGGATGGTCTCAATCCTGAAGAACGGGCCAGGCTGGAGAAGATCGTGCAGGACGGATTGGCTGCCCGTGAACATCTCATCCGCGCCAACTCCCGTCTTGTGATCAGCGTGGCCAAGCGCTACATTGGCCGTGGCGTGCCCTTCCTCGACCTGATCCAGGAGGGCAACATCGGGCTTATACGGGCCGCCAACAAGTTCAACTATAAGTTGGGACATAAGTTTTCGACCTATGCAACCTGGTGGATCAGGCAGGCGGTCACGCGCGCGATTGCCGACCAGAGCCGCACTATCCGCGTCCCGGTCCATATGGGCGACCAGATCAATAAATTGCTGCGAACTGCTCACCGGCTGACGCAGGAACTAGGGCGCGAGCCCACCACCGAGGAATTGGCTGCCGAGTTGGAGATACCTGTGCGCAAGGTGGAGGAGATGCTGAAGGTGGCGCGCCGTCCTCTCTCGCTGGAGATGCCTACCGATGACGAGGAGGAGAGCGAATTAGGTGATTTCATCGAAGATGAGGATAGCCCGGCTCCGGAGGAGGAGGTGACATCTTCGATGTTACGGGAGGTACTACAAGAGATTCTCCAGGACCTGCCACCGCGTGAGGTGCGTATTCTACAACTGCGCTATGGGTTGGTGGATGGCGAAACGTACACTCTGGAGGAGGTGGGCAAGAAACTGGGGGTGACCCGTGAGCGGGTGCGCCAGATAGAGGCCCAGGCACTCAGTCGGCTTCGTCATCTTACTCGCGCCCGGAAGTTGCGGGATTTTCTGGGGAGGTAGGTGTCTCGGCCTCGGGCTTCCTCCGTGGCGCGGGCATCCTTGGTCTTGAATCTTTGCACCATTTCGCCTACGGCCCGCCAGAGCCGCCTGCATCAAGGGGTGGGGCGAGGCGCATTTTGAGGATAGGGTTCAGATCGAAGGGCGAGGACCTGGGTGCGTACTCGGGGCCTCGTTCTGTGTGGGGGGAGGTATTTCCTTGTTTGCAGCCTCTCCCCTTGTGTGTTAGAATTACGAAGTGTGCTGGGGTATGCCAGCACGTTGATATCCAATGCCATTGCTCTCTATTCTCACGATCACCCTGCCACTGGTGGGTGCGGGTGGGATACTTGTATTATCCCTTGTGCCCCGTATTCGCTCCTATACCTGCTACCTCGCCCTGGTGGCGGCCGGTTTCACCACTATCCTGCTACTGACGCTCAGATGGATAGAACCAGTGATGGTTGTTCCCTCCTTGTGGCAGCCTTCACTGCTGTTCGGTGCCGTGCTGGCGCTGGAGACCGATACCGCTATGCTGCCGCTGGCTCTGGCGCTGGCGTTGATAACTTTCAGTGCCATCCTGATGGAACTCAGTTGTGCAGAGGGGCCACACCTCCGGCTCGTGATCGCGTTGTTGGCTCTGCTCCCCGCTGGCTTCGTCGCTTTGTGGGCGGCCAATCCTCTGACCATGATCATCAGTTGGGCCTTCTATGACTTGCTACGGGCGGCCGGATGCCTCGCAGCCGGAAGTTCGGCACGGACGGCCATTCGGGGACTCGTCTTTGGCGGTCTGGCGACGCTGCTCCTCTGGGGTGGGGCGTTGTTGTCCGACGATGGAGCAGGCAGCGAACTGTGGTCACTGATGACGCCCAGTGGGGTTCAACTGACGCTGTGGGCAGCGGCCGGCATCCTGCGGCTATGGGTGTATCCGTTTCACCTCTCCGCTCCGGATGACATCAGCGCTGGCTCATCTATCGCCGCCCCGCTCCTTTTAGGCCCTGTCGTTGGCTGGGGGCTGTGGCTCCGGCTCGCCACCGCGAACGGTGGCCCCATCCCCGGCGGTGCGTGGGTGCTGACGCTGGCAGCGGTCACTCTGGCCGTGGGTGGTTTTCTGGCCTGGTCTTGCGGTGCCCCTCGCCGCATGTTAGCGTGGATTGGGGTGGGGATAACAGGGGCGGTGCTGCTGGCTGCCGGACTGGCGGGGGAATCCGCTGGGGCAGTTATTGTCGCAGGCAGCGTAACCTGGGCGCTGGGAATAGCCTTGCTCTTTCTGGGCAATGGCCTGTCGCGAGAGGCTCCATGGTGGAGTATTCCATCGCTGGTCGGAGCGTTAGCGCTGGTGGGAGTGCCCCTTACATTAGGGTTCATTGCGGAGGCTACCTTGATTGGGGGCCTCACGAGGGGAGACCGCTTGGAGTGGGGAGGGGCTTTTGTCGTCGGCCATCTGTTTCTGATCCCATCGCTGGTGCGTTGGCTGCTATTGCCACCTCCTTCCCCCTTGCCCGACCGTCGTTGGCCGCTGGTGGTGCGTGGAGTTGGGCTGGGACTGCCGGTGCTGCTGCTGATTGTAGCCGGCTTGCACCCGCCACTCCTAATCAGCGGCCTCTTGACCCCTCCGCTAGGGTCACTATTCACGATGCCGGGCCTGATGGGGTGGCTATTGTGGGCGGTCTCGCTTGCCGGTGGGGGAATCCTCGCCTGGCAGGATGGGAAGCTGCGGCCGAAGATCAAATTGTTGCTCGGTGCCGTTCATGATTTGTTGCGCTTGGAGTGGCTCTACGGTGTGATGATAGGGACGTTAGAACGGGGGTTAGGCCCCCTCCGAGTGGCCGACGAAGTGGTAGGAGGAGCAGGGGCGTTGCTATGGTCGTGGTTGCTGTTTCTCCTTCTCCTGTTAGTATGGGGTGGTAAGTAATGCCGACATTGATAGACCTCCTGGCGCGCGTCTCATTCCTGGCCGCGATGCCCGCCGTGGCCGGCATACTGGTCACAGCGGGGCTCCTGGTCGTCAGCCGGGATTGGCGGCTGAACGTGACTGCCCTCACCTTGCAGTACTTTTTCGTGGTATTGCTGTTGACGCGCTTGATCAGGCCGGAGGTGGCAGCAGTCAAGGGCTTGATCGGGTGGATGATCTGTATGGTGTTCTATCTGACCGAGCGACGAGCCAGCATGCTTCAGCAGCTCTCAGCCGCCGAGGGCATGGCGGCATCACAGCGTTGGCGTCGCTGGATTCTCTCTGCTCGGGCCTCCTTTTGTCTGCTGGCCGGAATATTGGTCGCAGTGGCGGCTTACACTGCCGCGCTGCGCATCCCTTTGCCCGAAGTCCCAACCGACATTACGCTGGCCTGCTACCTGTTGGCCGGGCTTGGGTTACTGCTGATCGGCCTGAGTGAGGCGCCCATGCAGGTGGGATTGGGGTTGCTGACCTTTCTATCCGGGTTCGACCTTTTCTACGTCGCTCTGGAGCCAAGCCTAGCCGTGGCCGCCTTGCTCGGTGCGGTCAGTTTTCTCATCGCGCTGGCCACGGCCTATTTGAGAGCGGCCCAGGTTGCCGCTGGCGGCGGGGGGAGGACGCCATGATCGCAGGGCCGCTCTTGCTGCTAATCATCCCGCTGGCGATGGCGGGTATCGTGTATATCCTGCTTCGATGGGCGTCCCTATCGGCGCTGCTGGCTATTGGCACGGCGTTGGCGTTAGGTGTCGCTGTCGTCGCGTTGCCGCTGGATCAGCCGGTGCGTTTCTGGGGAGACCGCCAGATCGCGATGGGTGAGCCGGTGACTTTCTTTGGGCGCGAGTTGGTTCTGGAGCAGGCCGACCGCGTGGCGATGGCGTTCATGTTCTTCACAGCAGCGGGGCTCTTTATCCTGGCGTGGCGCGTCGCGCCACATTCT
>QMOC01000276.1 GCA_003648085.1 Chloroflexota bacterium | reverse complement strand
CGGCTCGGAGGCCAGCACGTCATCGGCAGAGACGGCGGCCCCGTATCCGGCCAGCGGGTTGAGCAGTGCGTTGTTGCGGTTCTTCGCGGCCACGCACGCGCACTCCCGATGGGTCGTCCCGGTCTCGGCCATGTAGCGCCGCATCTCCATCCCCGCCACGTAGTAGGGATGGGCGGCCAGCGGTCGGTTGAAGACCGGGTCGAAGGCGAAGGCCAGGATGTAGGGCAAGGTGAGGATGTTGGAAGCCTTGCTGTGCCCCTCGACGACGACGATGTCGAATTGGCCGGTGAGAATCTGCATCACGGCCGCCGCCAGGCCGTGGATGCCCTCACCGGCGATGGTCTGGACGGGGCGATGCAGCGCGCCCAGTTGGTCGGGCACGTACTCGTCGAAGATGCTGGTGCCCTCGTTGTAGTCCTCAGCGACGGTGACGAAACTATCCACGTCCCGGCGGGGGTCAATCCCGGCCTCTTCGTAAGCCTTGACCGCGGCCTCGTACATCAGTTCTTTGTACGACAGGTCAGGCGTGATGGAGCGGAAGCCGCTCCAACCAACTCCCACGATGGCAACTTCTCGGATCATAAATTACCTCCTCATTGTGCTTCTATCTTCTCAATCTAGGCCAGCGCGATGGCCTCAATGCGCTCGCGCAAGTAGTTCAAGCGTCGCTTGATGGACTCGTCCACCTCGTCGCGGATCGCGTTCACCTCCCTTCCGATAAAGCCCCATCGAAAAAGGCCCCTACTCTTCGCTCCCATTCCTCCGGAGCGGCCTGAAGGTAGCCACCGTGACCGCAATCAGGCACGATCCACAGCGCCTTCGGCTCGCCAGCCGCCTCGTACTGCTCCCAGGCGTGGCCCGCGTCGGCCTCGTGTTCGCCGTAGATAAGGAGTAGAGGGCGTGGGCTGATTTGCTCAATCACGCGGATGGGGCTGATAGATTGGGTGTCAACTCCTGTTTCCCAGCGGAAGAACAAGGGATGCGTGCTATAGAGCAGACGTGTCAGTATAGAACACTGCCTGTCGCTATCGGTGATGTCGGCGGTGAGATCGTAGAAGCCACCCTCAGCCACCACTGCCTCGATGCGCTCGTCCCGCGCCGCCCCCAGGATGGCGATCACTCCTCCCAGGGAGTAGCCCAACACCCCCACGTGGGCCACGCCCGGCCGGCTGCGCGCCCACGTCACCGCCTCCGCCAGATCGGCCGCCTCCCGGTGGCCCAGGGTGGCCTGCCCCTCGGGGTGGGCGCAGGAGCGTAGTTCGGTCATCAACAGGCCATAGCCGTGGCGGGCCAGGATCGCTCCCTCTCGCAGCATCCCGTCCCGCGCGCCGTTTATGCCCGGCAGCAGGACGATCACCGCGCCGTTCTGCGGAGGAAGATACCAGGCCCGAAGCGCCAGCCCGTCGTGGCTGGTGTAGGTGACATCTTGCGTGCCCTCAATCCCCACATCGGCCGGGGTGGCCCCCGTCTCCCTGCACCCGGGGTGGGTGAGAGCGTGGATGTAGAGGGCGCTGGTCAGTAGCCCGTATCCGGCGATGCCTCCTACCAGTCCTGCGGCGAGGGCGACAACCGTCAGCTTTGCCAGGCGCAGCCAGTACCGGCGGTCTCGTTGCACGAGGTCATTGTATACCAAATAGGGCAAAATGCAAAGTCGCCTAGCCTTGCCGAATTCCCTAATACGGGTATACTGGTAACTTGAGATTGGCAGAGGATGGCTCCAAGCATGTTCAACCTCACCGGCAAGACCCTCGGCAAGTACCGCCTCATCGAGAAACTGGGCCAGGGTGGGATGGCCCAGGTCTATAAGGCCTACCAGCCTGACTTGGACCGGTACGTCGCCATTAAGGTTCTGCACCCCCACCTGACCGGCGACGAGGATTTCGCGGCCCGCTTCCGGCGGGAGGCCCGCGCCGTCGCTGTGCTTCAGCACCCCCACATCGTCCGCGTCTACGACTTCGACACCGACGAGGGGCTGGCTTTTCTGGTGATGGAGTACCTGGAAGGGATCAATCTTAGAGAGCGACTGCGTGACCTGAACTGCCATGGGGAGTTGATGGATCTGGAGGAGGTGGGGCGCATTGTGGGTGCGCTGGCCGACGCGCTGGATCACGCCCATCGTCAGGGATTGGTGCACCGGGACCTCAAACCCTCCAACGTAATCATCACCGCCGACGGACGCCCGGTGCTGACCGACTTTGGCATCGCCCGGATGGTGGATGCCACGGTCATCACCGAGAGCGGTGGCACGCTGGGCACGCCAGCCTACATGTCGCCTGAGCAGTGCCGAGGGGAGCCTGGTGATGCTCGCTCCGATGTCTACTCCCTGGGGGTGCTGCTGTACCGACTCTGCACCGGGCGCGTCCCCTTCGACGCCGATACCCCCTACGCGATCATCCTCAAGCACATCACTGCGCCGCTACCCCCACCTCGTTCCATCCGCCCGGAGTTGCCCGAGGCCGTCGAGCGGGTGATCCTCAAGGCGCTGGCCAAAGATCCCGGCGACCGCTACCAGACGGCGGGTGAGATGGGGCGTGCCCTTCGCGTCGCCCTCGAAGCACCTCCGGCCACGCCACCTCCCTCCCGCCACCGCGTCATCTTGCGCGGCGCTCTTGACGCTGCCAATGAGTGGTTTCAGACGGTGCTGCCCACTTCTCGACGCCGTGGCCTCCTGCGCACCGCAGCGTTGATCGCTGCTACCAGTGTTATGTGCCTGCTTCTGTTGCTCGCCACCCGCCCTTTTCGGATACGACGTTTCCTGGCTCATCTCACCCCCCCACCTGCCCCCGAAACAGGTCGCGCCACGCTGATTCTCGCAGGACCTGACGTGGTGGCCGATACCTGGCTTAACCCCGACCTGCCCGACGAAACCTGGCACGAGACCGACCTGGTGCACCTGCAAGGCCCGCTCACCCCTGATCGGCTCCTGTTCCGCTTTGACTTGGCCGACTTGCCCGTTGACGCCACCGTCATCTCGGCCACGCTCACGCTGCGGGTGGAACTATGGGGCGATCAGTCCTTCCCCGGCGCCGCCGTCGTCTACCGGGTGCTGACCCCCTGGGAGCCCGCCATGGCAACCTATAACGAGCCGTGGAGCGCGCCGGGCCTCGTCGCTGGCGTAGATTACGACCCCACGCCGCTCGATGTCGCCCCCGTACCCGACGCGGGACACCTGACCTTTGATGTAGGCCGGGCGCTGGTATCGTGGCACGAGCGGAGCGAGCCCAACTACGGCCTGGTGGTGATGATGTCGGAGGACAGCCACAACCAGGCCCACCATTGGGTCTACATGAGCGAGCAGCCCGACCCCGCCGATCGGCCCACATTGCGCATCGCCTATGAGGTGGCGCCGTAATGGAGAACGCGCTTTGTCTGGTATGATGGGCGAGGGCATCCCTTATCTGATAGATGCAGCGGGGCGGCAGTTCCCGCTGGAAGGCGGAGTGGTCATACTGGGCCGTTCTCCCAATTGCGACGTTATCATTCCTGACCAGCGGGTCTCCCGGCGCCACGCCGAGGTTCGCTGGGATGGCGAAACCGCCACACTGTGTGACCTGGGCAGCGCCAATGGCACTTTCCTCAACGGACGCCGCATCACTACCCCTCAGACGTTGCACGACGGCGACGAGATTGGTATCGCCAGTGCCCTCTTCTCCTTCCGCGACCCCGAGGCCACCATTCGCGTAGCCGAGTTTCCTCGGCTGGTGGTGGACGAGGCCACAGGCGAAATCTGGGTCAACCGGAACCCCATCTCCCTCTCCCCCAAGGAACAAGCCCTGTTCGATCTGCTCTACCACAACGTTGGCCGTGTATGTTCCAAGCAGAGGATCGCCGAGGCGGTTTGGCCGGAGTACCAGGCCGAGGTGTACGATTATCAGATCGAGAGCCTGGTCAAACGGCTGCGCGAGAAACTGGAGCCCGACCCGCGTCACCCTGTGCTGATCCTCACTGTGCGTGGGCGGGGATACAAACTGATCATTTACTGATCGCTAATCCTCCAACTGTTGGCTAATTGTTGGCTGCAGGTTGGGCGGGCCGGCGCCAAAGACGGTATCCTTGAGGCAGAATCCGTGCCATCCTGCCCATCCGTGGTTCTCAGCACGAAAGTGGTTGCCGTGGATCACTACAACGAATTTGGAATAAAACGAATGGCTGGGTGAAGAAGAATCCGTTGGTTTCTCAATTCGCTGTAGTGTTGTCGCTGTAGTGTTGCTGGGGCGAAAAGCGGGCTTTCCGAGAAGGCTCTCACCGCGAAAGGAGGCGATGTCCCGTGTGACCGACCACTAGGCAGGCGTCGGCTGCGCTACCCGTAGCCATGCCGATCAGAGGCACGACTGCAACCTGCCCCGCCATTTGGGGCATAGCCACGATTGAAAGGAGAATTTCAAATGAACAGGAAATGGATACTGGCTGCTATTCTAACTCTGGGTCTGCTGGCGGTCACAGCGGCCGTGGCTCTCTCATGGTCGGATGTAGACCCGGCGACCGGCGCCGGCCCCGACTTCATGATCTCCCTGCCGCTGGACGACCAGGCCGCCCCCTCTGTGGCCTACAACTCGGATGATGATGAGTATCTGGTGGTCTGGTGGGACGAGCGCCCTGGCACCGACGACGCGGACATCTACGGCCAAATCTTCTCCGCCAGCGGCATCCCCCAGGG
>QMOC01000275.1 GCA_003648085.1 Chloroflexota bacterium | reverse complement strand
GCCCGCCGCTTCTACGCTCCCGTCCTGCTCTCGGCCGAGGATTGGGGGACGGAGGTGGCGCTTCACGTCACCAGCGATCTGACCGACGAGTGGCAGGGGACCGTCCGCTGGTCGCTGGAGACGCTGGAGGGCGAGGTGTTGGAGGCGGGAGAGGAGGCAGTGACGGTGCCCGCGCTGAGTTCGGTGCGCGTGTGCGAACTGGACTTCTCCGATCAGATCAGCGCCGAGAACCGTCGTGAGGTTGTGCTGGTCTACGAACTCTGGCAGGGTGACGAGCGGCTCAGTATGGGCCTGCTCCCCTTCGTGGCCACCAAGCATCTTGAACTGACCGACCCCGAACTGCGCTACACCGTCAGGGAGACCGACGGGGGCTTTGAGGTCGAAGTCACGGCGCAGCGACTGGCCCGCTTCGTCTGGCTGGAGTTGGACGGGGCCGACGTGGTATTCGACGATAACTACTTCGACCTGCCGGCCGGCCGCACGGTGACGGTGACGCTGCCCGCGCTGAAGGGGTGGACTGTCGAGCGTGTGCGCGAATCGCTGCACGTGCGCGGCCTGGCGAATACGTTCTGAAGGTGTGAGGCTCAGATGGCGGTTAGATCGGCTACCGAGCGCAAGTACCGAATTGTAACCAGAACAGTCGCAGTGTTCATCCTGCTGGCGCTGCTGTTGAGCGCCGGCCTCGGCAGGGTGATAGGCCAAGACTTTCCTCTAGCCCAACGATCACCGCCCGTTGCCATACGAGTCAATGGTCAGACCATTATCTTGGAACTGGGCAAGAATGTCCACCCGCAAGCCTATGCACTTCTCTTGCGGGATTCCGACTTCGCTTCGCAGGTAGAAAGACTCAGACCACTGCTTTATTAACCACTGCTTTACTGAGGATGTAATGATGAAGCAACAACGTTTGTCCAAGGTATTCCTTTCGATCTGGATGGTTCTAGCTCTATTGTCGCCCAACGTGGCGCAAGCAGCGATGACGCTGCAACCCAGTCCGGCATTACCTGAGACGTTTCAAGCCGGAGGGTCGGCAGAACTATCGGCAAGTGCTCCACTTGGGCTGCAACCCGAGACAGCAGCCGGCTCTACAACGAGTGCTCCCGTCGAGGCCTCGGCCGGACGGCTGCTCTTCGCACCGGCCATTGACGCCGATGGCGACCCGGCCAGCAATCCGGTGATCAGCACACCGGTGCCGGTGATCGATCTGGCGGGCGAGATCGGCGGTGTGGTCATTCTGGCGGCGCAACTGGCGCCGGACGATGCTGCGGTTACGCCCATCGGCGTCCCGGTCACCTTCCGCGTATGGGACGCGAGGGGGGACGTGCAGTTCGAGCAAACCGCGCGCAGCGATGCCTGGGGCGCAGTCAGCGTGCAAGTCATTCTGCGAGACGTGGACGTCGAGTACAGCTACCAGGCCAGCGCGCCGGGCTACGGTGAGACCGAGGTGCGCTACTTCCGCTTTGACCCGGCACAGGCGGCGTATCGCCTGCACCTGGACGGGGCGCAACTGTGGTACTGGAAACAGGGACCGGGACAAGTGCTGTTCACGCTGCGCTCACCCGTGCCGCTGGATGCCGAGCGCGATGCGGTGACTTTGCAAATCGTGCGCCGGCCGGCGGATGCAGCAGCCTGGGACGCCGAGAGCCCGCTCCAACCGCTGATTGCGGCCATTGAAGAGGCGGGCCTGGGGCTACCCTTCCCCGAGGTGCCGATGCAGGTGGTGGGAACCTACACGGCCACGGTGGAGGTGCAGTTGCCGCCCGGCGACTATGGCTTCATCGGTTCAGTGGCGGTCAATACCGCTCAGGCGGAACACTTTTTCTCGCAGCCGCTCCAGTTGGTGCTGACACAAGGCGCACAACACCAAACGGCTGCTGCCATCTGGGCTTCACCGCTGGAACACGAGCCAGGCCGCGTGCTGGTCCAGTACCGCGCTCCGTCCGGCCAAGCCAGTTTTGACCTGGTGGACACCGACCAGTTGCCGGAGATAAGCGACGATTGGGAAGGCAAGAACCTGTTCGTCAAGGCTTGGCGCACAGGGCCGTTCACGTGGCAGGAGGAACGCTACGAGGTCACGGTGGAGACGGTGGTGGACGACGGCAAGAAAGTCGTCACGCTGGCCGACTTCGACTACGACCCACTCCTGCGGCGCTACACGCTGGCGATCGAGTCGCTGCAAGCGCAGCCGGTCACCGACACGCTGGTGGTGGACGTGTTTGGCCCCGGCGGAGTGGTGATCAAGCACGAAGAAGCCCAGGTAGTACTGGAAGCTGGCCGGGTGCTGCACTACAGCGTTGAGGTGCCGGCCGAGTTGGGGCAGCCCGAGAGCCTGCGGGTGGAATTGAAAGACCCGCTGATAGATTACGTGCACGCACTGGTGGCGGCGGCGAAAACGGTGGTCAGCGCCGTCGGAAGGCACGGTTCGGCTACTTTCCAGGTCACAGCTTACGGCAAGGTGCTGGGAATTGAGTTGTTGAGATGCACAATATCTACTTCCGGCGGGGGCTGTAAGTGGGGTACTGATCTCGATGCGCTGAAAACCGCGCTCTGGGATATCCTCAAGGAAATGGAGAGTGGCAAGCTGGCGTTGGGGACGGCCGGAGTTAGAGCGTCATTGTCCTTCACGGCCCATTTCACTGTGGACCCAGGCGAGTGTCCTTCTCCCGAGGGGCTGGCTAAGGTCCGAGCGCGCCTGCAAGCGCTGGCGAGAGATTTGAACAAGATGGCAGCGAAGCTCCCGTGGGGTGACACGGTCGAGCTTCCTTCTGTCCCGGTGTGGTGGATCTTAGAGGCGTGGATATCCGGCAGCGGCGGAGTGAGAGCTACGGTCACAGCCAGCGGATTGACGCTAATGGTGGGCGGGGCGGCTTACGTGGACATTGCCGGTAACATAGGCATCAATCTCACCGGCTGGTGGTCAGGCGCAGGGAAGGCGTGGTGGATCATCCAGGCCCACCATGCGCTGGCCGACATTATCCTCGCGGCCGCCGCGGTCGAGGGTCTGCGAGTGCCGCAGGACAACTGCGACCCCGAACCGCCGGACCCCCGGCCGCCGGATGACCGGCAGGACGTGTGGCAGGGAATCGAAGGTTTCTACGAAGGCCAGACTGACGCCGAGACAATCGACAACTTGAATAGCTTGCTGGAACGAGCGCAGGCGCAGCACCTGGAGCGGGCGGAGCGGCTGTTGACGCTGCGGCTGCGCGAAACGGAACTGGCCCGTTTTAGTTCAGATATGGACGCTTTGGACAGTTACCTGGACGAGGTGGACGACATCGCCCAGGCGGCCAATGTTGACTTGCAGGGCCTCATCTCCGGCACACTGCCCATCTCGCCCTCGGCGACGCTTACCGAGGCGCTGGTGGCGCGCATCGAGCAGGCGGTGAGCGACCTGGAGTCACTGCCTTACGCGCGTGATCAACAGTCGCTGCTGGATGCGGTGGCCGTGGCGGAACGGCAGTACCAGGAACTACGCGGGCAAGAACTGGAACTACAGCAAGAACTACGCCAGTTGCTGACCGCCGATGCGATAGGCGTATTGACTTCCGGCTTTGCCGACGCCACGCTGGCGGTACTCGAGGCCGCCGGGTTGCCCTCACAACTGGTCAGCCCGTGGCCCTCTGGCGGGGAATTTCGCGGACAACCCGCGCCCTACTTCCCCCCTGATTTGGCGCCGCGCGCGCTGGTGCTGCCATCCGGTGGCTTGCACGCCATCGCCGGTTCACCGGAGGCCCGCGCGTGGTTGGATGAGTACGTGGCCGGCGGGGGGCTGCTGATCGTCTTTACGCAGGCTTATGGCGCGGACTGGGCCGCGTTACCCGGCGGGGAAGTCACCGGCGTAGGCTATGAGGAGGACCAACGCTGCCAGCACGACAGCGTGAGAGCCGTAGGGAGATCTAACTGGTTGGTGTGGATGGGGCGTGAGACGCCTGATATTCAAGTAGATGGCGCGTTCACGGCCTGGCCGGAAAATACCCGGGTGTTGCTCACGCGTACTCGTGGACGCTACGCCGGATACCCGGCGATGATTGAATATGCCTACGGGGCCGGGCAGGTACTGGCCACCAGCGCCTACGGCGACTGGGCCTGGAAAACCTGCTTCTGGTGGGGCGACGACTGGCAAATGACGCGCTCCGTGCTCATCCGCGCCTACTTGCTGACGCACGGGCAGGATGTAAACGTTGCCTTTGCCGCCGACCCGGCCGGTACAGTGGAGGTAGCTTTTCCCATTACGAACACGAGCGCGCTTACTACCACTGCCATTGAGGTGATCTTGCCGGCTCGCGTGGTGTGCTGGGGGAGGGACTATGCGGATACCGTGCCGCTTTCTATCGCGCCGGGGGAGAGCGGCCTCGTCACCGCAGCACTCTTTACCCCGCCGCTCTACCGCGGGGTTCACAATTGGACGCAGGGGGGATTGTGGCGTCTCAAAGTAACCGTTAACGTAGCCGGGGGCGGCCGCTACAGCACCTGGGGGCCGTTCGTTTACGTGCGTTCGCCGGTTATGCCGTCCGAGTTAACCCTGTCGTTGCACACACGTACCTGGGCCAGCCTGTTCCAGACGGTTCCCGTGACCGCTACAGTGGAAAATCACACGGACGTGACCCGCACGGTGGTTCTCCGCGGTCAGCAAGACTTACCGACGGCGCCGGTCACGCTCACGGTACCTCCGTTGGGGCGGG
>QMOC01000274.1 GCA_003648085.1 Chloroflexota bacterium | reverse complement strand
CTCAGGGGTTGATCGCCCCCTGTCCCTCCTCCAACAAAGGCAGCAGCGCCGGATGCACGTCGCACCAGTTCTCTCCGTTCCGGTACTCCAGCGCGGCCAGCGTCTGCATCAGCGGGCCGATGGCCTCCGGGCGGTCGAGGCGGTTGTGGGCGTGGACCTCGGCCAGGAGACGGCGCTGGTCGGCGGTCAGGATGCGCCGGTACTCGTTCCTTATCTCCGCCCCGGCGAGATGCACGTCCTCCAGTTCGATCCGTCGCGCCCCCCGCCGCCGCGCCCGCCCGATGGCGTAGCGCATCACGCGGCACATCTCACGGAAGACGCCCCCGCTCAGCCGAATCGCCTCGTTCAGCGCGTCGTCGGCGATGAGGTCGGGATGCATCCGCTTGTGGGCGAACATGCGCATCGTGCGATACCCCTCCGCATCCCGCTCCTCCGGCCTCCCCTGGGGGTGGAGTTTCACGTTGGGCAGGAAGATAGCCCGGTCGCGGATGGCCTCGAACTCGGGGCTGTAGAACAGGGGGCTGGAGACGGTGTAGACGATGGCGATGTCGGGTTGAAGCATCACCTCGCGGTGTTCGTAGAATATCTCCCGCGCCCGCGCCAGGTCGGGCTTGTCCAGGTCGTCTATCAGGACCAGCGGCCACCGCCCCGTCGCGTTGCGGATGGAGAAGGAGATGACGTGGAGCAGGTCAATCAGGCCGGTGATGTCCTCCTCGATGACGCGGCGGACGACGGTCCGCACCCGTGGCTCCAACTTCAACTTCAGCCCGGCCTTGGCGAAGAAGGCATCCAACTGCCCCTCCACCCCCATCTCGGACACCCTGGGGGCGATGACAATCTCTTTTTCGATCCGACCACGGAACTGGTCCAGTTCGCTAAGCAACTGCTTCGGCAGCCGGCCACCTTCCTCGCGATACTGAAGGTACATCTGCCCGCCGATGGCCAGGAGCACGTCCCGGTAGTCCAGGCTGTTGATGTCCGCCTCGTCGCGGATGGTGAAGTGGAAGGGGATGTACTTGGCGCGGATTTGGGGGTTGACCTCCAGGCGGCGGAGTTCGGTGGATTTCCCGCACCCGCGATGGCCGGAGAAGAAGTACTTGGGAAGGCGGTAGAAGGGAGCCAGGAGGGCCTGTTCCAGTTCGGCCACCGGATTGCCCGGTCGGTCCACGTAAAAGGGGTTCGGCGGGCCACCCGGCTCCATCTTCAGCGGCAGGTCCAACTCGAAGTTGAGCCAGGCCCGATCCAGGTCTTCGGCAGTGATATATTCGATTTTCTGTAACAGGTCGTTCATATTGCTCATAACAACTCCTTCATCAACCGTCGCACCTCTCCCTCGAAGAAGCGCTTCACCTCGGCCCATTCGAGGGGGATGAGCATTTCGGGCATTGGGTCCGGCTCCGCGTCCTCGAAATAGGCCAGGGCGCGTAGCAGGTGATACGAAGGGTAGGTGACTTTGGGGAATTTCTTCGGCATAAGGCGCAGTAGTTCATCCAGCGTGTACCCACTATGGCAGATTTGGTACATGTCCACAAAGTCCCGTTTCCGCCCCCGCTGCCCGATGGCGGCCAGTTTCATCAGGGCCAGGTCGAGCAGCCCGGCGACCCGAACTCCCCACAGGTCGTGAAGGTCGTCCAGGAGAGGATAGGGGAAGATGAAAAAACTGATGTGGGTGTCGTCCAGGGTGGCGTTCAAGGTCCCCTGACCGGATTGGCGGATGACCAGATGGCCCACTTTCTGGAGTTCCTGCACCAGCGGTTCGGCCTCGTAGTCATCCTGGGGGATGAAAAAATCCAGGTCTATCGAGATGCGGTGGCCCAGGTGCAAGGCTACTGCGCTGCCGCCGGCCAGGTAGAAGGGAGCGACGGTGGGCAGCCGTCCCAAGCGCTTTAGAAGACTTTGGACGTGATGCGGAAGCGTTTGGAGAAACATCTTATCTCCTCGCGGGGGATGTCCAGGAACAAGGCCCACAGGTTGGCGGTGTTGGGGGAGATGGCCCGGCTGCGGCGCACCGTATCGGCGATGGCGGCCGGGCCGAAGGTACGCCACAGCCACCGGACCGCCTCATCGTCCCCGTACTCCAGCAGCCGCTCGATGATATAGCGCTCGTGGCCGGGGATGCGCAGCCGGTCGAAGTTGGTGTCCCAGAAAAGGGGGCGGAGGAATTCGGGGAGGTGCTGGTCAGTCATCGTGCTCTTCCTCATCCGGCAGCATCGCGCTGGGGAGCAGCCGCCCGTCCTCCTGCCTGATGAGTAAATCTCCCTCCAGCGCTCTTAGTGTGGGTAGCAACTCAACGAATGTTTCAACCCCTAATTGCTCCAACGTGGCATCATCAATGTCTGCTGAGAGTCCCCCGCTACGCCGTGCAATGTAGAGCAGCCGCCGGATGTCCGGTGTGAGTTCCAATGCAAACTCATCCTGCACCATCCGCCAGAGCGTGGGGAAGGTCTGGTCATCTATCCGTTCCACACCGTTCATCGCGCCCCGGCGCATCACTTTCTCGCAGATCAGGTTGAATTGGCGGGGGATGTGGTAGGCGTATTCGGCGATTTGGGAGACAACTTGCGGCGTGAAGGGTGTGACCTCGCCGGATGGGCGCTCGCGGGCAGTGTTCAGGTAGTTAACGGCGATGTGGTACAACTCATCGGTGCTCATTCGGGGCAGTGTGATGGTCTCGCTGAACAGGCCCAACATTTGCCCAGAGATGTCCTGTAGGGTCGAAGTAAAGCGACCGGTCAGTAAGAAGCCCCGTTTGCCCTGCCCACGCCGCAACAGATCGGTGGCGTCGTCTACGAGGTCCTGCATTGCGCGCGGCTCCTTCTTGTCCAGGTCGTCAACGGCAACGATGACCCGCCCATACTGCTCCTGAGCAACGTCGAGCAAACGCAGCAACACGGTGTAGACATTCTGAATTTGCCACCCTTCCTCCTTTCCCCGCTCCCACGAACCGCCGATGCTGACGAGTTGCAGATCTACTTTGCCCTCGACCTGGAGTTGGCGGCTGTGGGTGATCTGCAATCCGCTGAGGGTGTTCCATACGCGGCGAGCCTCCGGCTCCGTAGCGGCCAATCTCTCGGACAGTGACAACAGTACTGCCCGGTACAGCGCCTCCGAGGTCTCGCCAGGGAAGCGGCCTACGTACAGGATGAGCATCTGCTCCCCCAGCGCAGCGGTCTCTTGTTGCAGGCGGTGGAGCAGGCGCAGGATGAAGGCGGTCTTGCCGACCCCCCACAGGCCGCGCACCAGCACGTTGCGCCCCTCGTACAGGGCCGGGAGCGCCAGGTGTAGTTCTCGCCAGCGACCGTAGAAGATGCGGCTCAGTTCCACAGGGTCTTCCGGCGGAGTAGCGCGAAAGGGGACATCGCTCAGCCCCCAGCGGCGCAGGGTCTCGCGATAACGGGCGATTGAACTCATGGCGTGGCTCCTCTTTCCACAGGCCGGCGGGCCTGGTGGGCGATGTGCAGCAGATCATCCACCGCGCGGACACGTTCGCTGCGTCGCAGGGCTGCGTAGCCCCGGCGGGCCTCCTGGAGAGAGGCGATTGCCTCCGTTGGACGGGCAGTTTGCAGCGCCAGGCTGCCCAATGCCTCCTGCGTCATCGCTATACCATCGGTGTCATTCAGCCGCCGGAAGAGACGCAGCGCATCCTTCAGATAGATGTAGGCTGACTCAAAGTCTTGACGTTGGTGGTAGAGTTGCCCCAGTTCCAGCAACGCGTGGGCCAGTTCGGGGCGGGCCTTGTGGCGGGTGAAGGTCTCGCGGGCCTGCTCCAACAATGTGATCGCCTCACGCCAGCGGCCCAATTGAGCATAGCAACGTCCCAAGTGGTAGCGCGTGCGGGCGCGGGAAAGCGGGTCGGCTGCTACCACCTCCAATTGTGTCAGCGCCTGTTGAAGTACCTCGGTGGCACGGTTGACATCACCAAGACGCAACAAAACCACTCCTAGGTCCCGCAGGTAAACGGCTTCAGCCCGGCGGTCGTCCAACTCGCGGGCGATGGCTATGGCTTGCTCGTAGTGTTCAACGGCCTGGCGGAAGTTGCCTTGGGCTGCATAGGCCCGCCCCAGGTTGGCGAGGGCCACCTCTTGTGCTGCACGGTCGCCTGTCTGGAGTGCCCTCTTTAACTCCTGCCGGCGGGGTTCAACTCCAACGACATTGCCATCACCGGTAATGACAACGGATCCATAGACATCCCTGCCCGCTACCGTGACGGCACTTCTCGTAACATTTTCAATATTTACGTGAACTTCCGTTCTGTCCCTCTCCGAAGCAACTCCTCCAGGCTCGCGAATCAGGGCGTTGAAACTCTCCCCCAGCGTCTCCAAGGCCAGGCGGTTAAGGGAGTCCATAATTTGTGCCCGCTCGGCACGGCCGGTCTCGGTATCGCCGTACAGACGGACGCGGGCCAGATTCTCCAACAAGCGCGACTGCAAGGTCAACGCTTCGGTATAGCGCGGATGGTTATGGCCCAATCGCTTCAGCAACAGACCCAACCCGGTTTCGTAAGACCTGAAGGTACTGCTCATCACCCTGTTTCCTCACCACTCCCGTACTCCGCTCTCCGTTCCCGCAGCGCCATCGCCGGGGTGCGCTCCGGTCGCGCTGCATCGTAGACGACGATGCCCCTCTCGCGCACCTCCCCCAGCAGGCTCAGGTCGCTGGCATTCACATACTCCTCCCAGGTGAAACCTACTGCCTCCACGG
>QMOC01000273.1 GCA_003648085.1 Chloroflexota bacterium | reverse complement strand
GCCTTCCATAACCCCCCCTGCACATCCTCCTCCGACCCTATTCCTTCGCCTGTATCGGCAACCCCCTCACCCGTATCTGCCCTTCACGCACACTCACTATCGCTCCCTCTTCTAACATCTCACCATACCGTCGGATCACTTCCCACAAGTACCGGTTCACCATCCCAGGTCTCATATCCCGCAACCGAAAGATCACTACACTCGGCAACTCCGCGCCGCTCGCTGCTAACAACTCCCCAAAATCCAAGTCGTGCGTCAATACCACACGCCCCTCCCGCCGCGCCTTCGCCATTACCTCCCCATCCGTCAGCCGGTCTAGCCCCTCCTCCCACAAATGTACCGCATCATACCCTAGCCCGCGCAAGTACTTCACACTTCGTGGGGAGATCCCCATATCAGCCAGAAACCTCATATACCCCTAACTCCAGCATGTACACGCTCTCTTCCGCCAGCATTGCCGCATATCGCAACGCCTGACGAACGTCCTCCGCCTCTAAATACGGGTAGGCCTCCAATATCTCCCCTATACTCATCCCATTCGCTACCAGGTTGACGATCAGCGAAACCGTCACCCGCGTCCCGCGGATGCAGGCCCGTCCCCCCATCACCTTGGGGTCAAATGTGATACGGTCCAAACCCACCACAGCAACACCTCCTCGCCCTCATCGAGAGCACCTAAGTTCATTTTTCGAAAGCAACTCTAGCCCAACTCCGATTGTACCGCTCCATCGCCGCCTCGATCCCCTCCGTCAGCCAGGTCTCGATGGCGGCCACGGCCCGCTCCAACACCTCATCCAGCAGCGTCTCCTCCTCCGTCGAGAAGTCCTGCAACACGTAGGCAGCCGGGTCCATCTGTCCCGGCGGCCGACCGATGCCGATGCGCAGGCGGGGGAACTCTTGGCTACCCAGGTGCTCGATGATGGAACGCATCCCCTTGTGCCCGCCACTCCCCCCCTCTGGCCGCAGGCGGATGGTGCCCAAAGGCAGGTCAAGGTCATCGTAGACCACGAGCAAACGCTCCAGTGGCACCTTGTAGAAATGAGCCAATGGCGCGACGGCGCGACCGCTCTCGTTCATAAACGTCTGCGGCTTAGCCAGGACGACACGTCGCCCCTGGATGGTTCCCAGAGCAACGCGGGCACGCTTCTGCCGCCTGTCGAAGGCCAGGTCGTGGGCTGCAGCCAACCGCTCGAGGCAGCGAAAGCCGATGTTGTGGCGATTTGCGGTGTATTTGGGGCCGGGGTTACCCAGCCCTGCGATGAGGTACGGCTCCATGACTTGTGTCCTACGTTACACTTCAACCTAACAAGACACACGCAACACGCAAGACACCCGGCAGCGCGTCACTTTGAAAGCGGCCCCCTGCGCCGGCGCAAGAACCAGCGCACACTGACCTTTGCCAGCAGGTACAATCCCCACAATGCAAACAGCGACACGGTGATCAAAGCACCATCGCAAAAAGCGTCGCGTAGCATGTCAACGTCGAATGCAAGACCCAACTGTTCATCCGCACCCACGTCCGGCGTAGGAATCTCCTCTCCCTCCCATTCGCGGGGCGTGGGAGAGGGACGCGGCGTCGGCGTGGCAGGTTGCTCGATGGAAACCGGCGTCGGGGACGGCCCGACCACAGCCGTGGGCATTGGCTCCGGCGTGGGTGACTCCTCGGGCGTCGGACTCGCAACAGGCTGAGCGTTATTCACAGTCAGACGCCTGACGAACTGCTGCCAATAGGTTGGATCATCCTGTCCCTTGACCGTCAAAGCCAGGGTATACACCCCATCGGGCACAGTAGTCGTATCCCAAACGGCCAGCACATCATCTTGAACTGGCGTGTTCTCCACCTGGGCCAAAGGGACCCATTGCGAACCACCTGTGGGCTCAGGGCCAGGCGCATAACTCACATTGTACCACCATTGAGCGCTGGGATGGTTGGCGCTACCCCTTATCTCCACCACACCACTCAGGGTCATGCCTTCAGTCGGGTATGTAATGAAATACTGCACTTGGGGTTGCGGTGCCGCCCATCCTGGCGAGCCCACAGCGAGTAGAATTACCACCAGCACCATTCCCACAGCCAGTGCGCACTTATGCATAAGTCTCCCCCACGGCGAGTTTACACCAAGCGCACGTGAAATCTGCAACCACTTCACGCGCACCCGGCACAGGCAGACAAAAAGTGTAGCATGAAAGGGCCAGAATGACAAGGAACATAAGAAGCAAACAGCAGAAAGCAAGAGGCAAGAGAGGTTTGACCAGCCACCGTTCCTCTGTTATACTGAATATGTGTCGCCACGAGGTGACGCAACCAAGAGAGTACAACGGTGTTCTCATAACTGAGACGCCGTTCGCTCTTCCCTGAGCAGGGGTGAATGGCATGCACGAAGAGAGCGACGCGGAACTCATCGCCCGTGCGAAGGAGGACCCAGAGGCATTCGGCCTCCTGTACGAGCGGTACGTCGGCAGTATCTACAACTACATTTACTATCGCACAGGCAACCACCACGATGCGGAAGACCTGACTGCGCGCACATTCTATCGGGCACTGAAGCACATCTCACGCTATGTAGATCGCGGTGCGCCCTTCTCGGCGTGGTTGTATCGCATCGCGCATAATGTGGTGGCAAACTGGCATCGGGATACTAAACGGCGGCAAATTATCTCGCTGGATGAACTGGTGATGGGGGCATTGAAGCGAGAGGATCCCGCCACTCTGACTGAAGAGTATGAGGAACAGGATATGCTACTCCAGGCGGTCCGCCGATTGCCGCCAGAGCGACAACAACTGCTCATCCTCAAGTTTGTTGAGCAGATGAGCAACGCTGAAATCGCGCAGGTGATGGGGCGGACAGAGGGGGCAATCAAATCGCTCTACCATCGGACACTGGTGGCGTTGCGTGAGGATTTGATCAGCCAAGAGAACAGGCGGGAGGAGATCACAGGGAGGACGAAAGATGAATAAGACACGGATGGCCGAGGTGCTGGCGGCCCACGCCGAGGGACTGATCGGCCGACCAGAGGCAATGCAGCGGCTCGATATGACGGCCGAGGAGCGCAGTCGGCTAACCCCCCTGTTTCAACTGGCCGAACGGTTACGGCAGAGTATGCAGCCTGTACGGCCATCGGCGGCCTTCGTGCGCAGCCTGGGGAGGGAATTGGTGGATAACGCCAGGCGCCAGGTCGCACTGGCGAAGCGGCTGCGGCGGGCAGCGATGATCGGCGCGGCCGCACTGGGCTCCCTCGTATCCATTGCCTCGGTGGTGGGGGCAATTGTATTTGTGGTCGCACGGTTGCGCGCACGGGCGCAGGCCCGCGCACTCCACGCGCCGACAGGTTAGATGGAAAACTTGCCAGTGCAATGGATGATTGGAGCCCCGGTCAAGACCGGGATTCTTTCGTCGCCCCTATGTGACGCACGTACTCCACGTACCGCTCCAGGCGGCGCTCCAAGATACGCAGCCGCTCTTCGAGTTCCTGTAGCAGCAACAGAATCTGACCGATAGCCTGCTCAGTCGTCAACTGCCCCCGCTCCCAGGCACAGATCACGCCATCCAAACCGTAGGTGCCCATGATGTCTGCTCCTTTCACACGCTGACGTGTAAGTTAATCCAAAAATCAGGGGAGCCGACGCTCCCCGGATGCACCCCCATTTTACACGATAACGTGTTTTTTGTCAAGCCTAACGGAGAAATTTTAAGATTCGGCTCTTTGCTCTTCCTCCCCTTCCCCTTCCCCCCCC
The DNA here is from genome assembly GCA_003648085.1 of Chloroflexota bacterium. Lineage (GTDB taxonomy): Bacteria > Chloroflexota > Anaerolineae > B4-G1 > B4-G1 > B30-G15. Next base: position 977 of record QMOC01000273.1, on the reverse strand, counting down.
TCCCGCCGGACGATGGCCTGGTATTCGAAACCGGCTCGCTCGGCGACGAGCGTGAGCAGCCGGTTCATCCCACCCCGAGGGCGATACATCCCCGTCTCCCACTCGCTGATGGTCTGCTGGCGCGTGCCAAGTTCCTCAGACATCTGCTGCTGGGTTAACCCCAAGTATTTCCGCAGCGCCCGAATGGATTCAGCGTCCCACTGGTACTTGACCTTACGCCTGCCCACTTACATCACCTCCACAGCGATTTTACCCGCTCTCACCGATCTGTCAAGTTATCAGCCGCGCAGGATAAGCGGCAGATAGCCCCGCTCTATCGGCCATAGGCCCAGTGCCTCATACGTGCACGTGTACACCTCTCCACCCCGAGGCCAGGCGAACGAGAGGACACGCATATGGTCGGCGCTCTCAGCCCACAGTCGGTAGGTTTGCCCGGCGTAGATTGTGGCAGTGAACTCCCACCCGCTGCCCACGGTGGGACTGACCACGTCAAGGCCGGCCTCGTCCTGGAAGTGCAGCACTACCTGGGTCAGTGTGATCTCACCGGTCGCAGTGATGGGCGTGTCCCACTCACCGTTACAGTTCTCGTCGGCGAAGAAGGCCCCAACGCTGAGGTGGAACGTGCTGGAAAGATCGAGCGTAGTTTGGGCCTGGGGCTCCTCGGGCCAGTCCTCACGGTTGCCGACCCGGTCGGTGGCCCGCGCACGGAAGTAGTAAGTGTGACCGTGCTGGCCGGCGAACTGGCTGACGGTCACAGTAGTCGAGTGTTGCAAGTAGACCCATTCCCCGTCGCCGTCGCGTACCTGTACATCGTAGAGCCAGACGCCCGACTGGTTGTCCTGTCCCTCCCAGGTGACGGTGAAGGTGGGGGAGTAGGTCACCGTTGGCAGCGGGTGGATAGTGGAGGTGGGCGGCTCGTTGGGCGTCTCGGTCTCGACGACGATGAGCGGGTCGCCGCCGATGATGTAGTCGTTGGG
>QMOC01000272.1 GCA_003648085.1 Chloroflexota bacterium | reverse complement strand
TGGCGGGCCGGAGGCCGCCCGGCGATGAAGTCGCCGGGCTACGGAGCAGCGGGCGCTCAAGCGCCCTTGGAAAGCCCGGTTCACCGGGCGCAGTTCCGAAGCACGGGCACTTCATGCCCGTGCGGGATGGCTAGCCGGATTCATCCGGCGCAGTTCCGTAGCACGGGCACTTCATGCCCGTGCGGGATGGCGGGCCGACGGCGGCCCGGCGATGAAGTCGCCGCGCCACGGCGCAACGCCCCGTCAACGGGGCCAAGCCGGATTCATCCGGCGCAGTTCCGTAGCACGGGCACTTCATGCCCGTGCGGAACCCATGCGTAACAGAGCATACAGGAACGAAAGGAACAACGACATGCCCTACTGGCAACTGTTCTACCACCTGGTCTGGTCAACCAAGCATCGCCAGCCCCTGCTTACCCCGCTGATTGAGAAGCACATCTACGGTTTCCTGACCAGCAAGGCTGTGGGGCTCAAAGGCGTTGTCTACGCCATAGGTGGCACCACAGATCACGTTCATATGGTTGTGGCCATCCCTCCCGCTATCTCGGTGTCCAAGTTTGTCGGTCAGGTCAAGGGTGTCGCCTCGACCAGATTCAACAAGTCCGGTATCGGCGACGTGCGCTTTGAATGGCAGGATGAATATGGTGCTTTCTCTTTCGACGCCAAGCGTCTGCCCAACTACATCGCCTATGTCGAGCGTCAGAAGGAGCACCACGCGGAAGGTACAGTCATCCCCATTTTGGAACGTATGACCTCGGAGAACGTAGGGCCGCGTTTGGTGCGAGAGGCCGCATCGCTTTACGTGACAGAGACGGATACCTGGCGAGCGGAACTGACGAAATTGTAACCAGAGAGGAGTACGATCATGTCCAGACTAAACATCATCAAGCCCGCCGCTGTGATCGAGGACGTCGAAGTCCACGAGGCCATTCGGGGTGAGGTCCACACCGTCTCCCTAACCCGCGGCGTGCCGACTGCCCTCGACGGCATATCCCCCGTCATCACCGTGCACGTGGTAGACGCCGAACGGGACGCTGCCCGGCTGCTCCGCGCCGCCGGGGAATTGCTGCCGATCTACCGAGAGGCCCCAGGCGTCGTCATCCTCGACGACGAGGACAGGGTGCAAGGAGTGGTCACCCGCGCCGACCTGGAGAGGGCCGTGCTGCAGATGCACCGCCATGACTACGCCGCGCTGGCCAAGAGGCTGGGGTTACGCGCCGACTACCGTCCTCCGGCTGGCGACATGGTGCGCCCCTTTGTCTACTGGAGATGCCCTCGCTGTCACCACATCCGCGTCCCTCCGGAGGGCCACGAAGATGACCCGCCACCCCAATGCCCGCGCCATGACCCGCCCGTGCAGATGGAGCGGCGTGTGCACGGCGGGGAGTGAGGTAGCACGATGTTCGAGGAATTTTGGAAAAGCCTGGGGGGTTCATTCGACGAACGCTGGCTGCTCAACACCTTCGGCCCCGCGCTCGTCTTCTGGGGAGCCGGGCTGTGGGTGTGGGCACAGCTCGTCGGGCTGGAGAACGCACTCCAACTCTGGCGAGGATACGCATCCGAAGTGCGCCTCTTCCTCGGCGCAGCAGGGTTGTTACTCGTGTTCTTCACGGCGGTGCTGCTGGAGGCCTTCGAGGGAGCGATGCTGCGCTTCTACGAGGGCTACTGGCCCACCTGGCGCGCTCTGGCCCGGCGTCGGGCACGCGACTTGCGCCGGAAACAGGAACGCCGCCGCGTCCTCCGCACCAAGATCGCCATTGATCAGGCCACCCCAGCCGACAGGGCTGAACTGGCCCGTCTCGATTCCGACCTGGCTCACCGCCCCCGTGATCCCGACCGCAGTATGCCCACCCGCCTGGGCGACGTGCTGCGCACCGCCGAGGACTACCCCCGCGAGCGGTATGGCCTCGATCCTATCGTTTTCTGGCCGCGTCTCTTCCCCCAACTGAGCGACCCGCTGCGTCAGGCGCTGGGCTCGGCGCAGGATCAACTTGATCTCTTGCTGCGGCTGGCGACGCTGACCGCCCTCCACGGGTTGATCTGGAGCATCGTCGTGGCCGCCCACGGTCGCTGGGGAGTGTTATGGTGGACGCTGCCGGCGCTGCCGCTGGCCTGGCTGCTGTGGCGCTCGGCCACTCGCGCCGCCGTTGGCTATACCACCCTCTTCCGCAGTAGTTTCGACCTGCACCGCTTCGACGTCTACCGGCACATGCACTGGCCGCCGCCAACCTCGCCGCAGACCGAGAGAGCCCACGGGGCTGAACTAATCCTCTTTCTCTTGGATGGCACAGGGGCCAGCAATGTCGTCTACGAACAAAACAGTGAACGCGAAGGAGAAGGAGAAGCCACTGGCCGGAGAGATAACACATAAACCAAACGCACCTCCCCGAAAGCCCCAGGGCTTTCGGGGAGGGCGATCAGGTGGTGCTTTTGCTCCCGGCGGATTTCCAATTTATGGCTCAATCTTCGTCCCCAACACCTCCAGGAACTTGGCCAACCACTCCGGGTGGGCGGGCCAGGCCGGAGCGGTGACCAGGTTGCCGTCCACGTGGGCCTTATCCACCGGCACCTCCACGTACTTAGCACCGGCGTTCTTCACGTCCGGCCCGACGGCGGGGTAGGCCGTACACTCTTTCCCTTCGAGCACACCGGCCGCCGCCAGCACCTGCGGCCCGTGGCAGATCGCCGCAATGGGCTTACCGGCCTCGGCGAAGTGGCGCACCATCGCCAGCACCCTCTCGTTCAGCCGGATGTACTCCGGCGCGCGGCCACCTGGGATGACCAGCCCATCGTAGTCCTCGGCCTTCACCTCATCGAACGTAGCGTTCAGCGTGAAATTGTGGCCCCGCTTCTCGCTGTACGTCTGGTCCCCTTCAAAGTCGTGGACCGCCGTCCGAATCTGCTCACCCGCCTTCTTGTCCGGGCAGACGGCGTGAACCTCGTGCCCCACCATCAGCAGGGCCTGGAAGGGCACCATCACCTCGTAATCCTCAGCATAATCGCCGACGAGCATCAGGATTTTCTTCGCACCCATTTGGCCTCCCTCCATTTGGTTTGCGAACTACACCATTAGCGGATCCGGTTCCAATAGTCCAACGCTATCTCAACCAATCTGTGCCCGTCCATCACCTCCCTTCTTCGCCTCCGGGCATCTCTGGAAAGATTTTGCCCGGGTTCAGGATGTTTAATGGATCAAATACCTGCTTGATGCGCCGCTGGAGCGTGATCAGCGTCGGGTCCATCACCAGTGGCAGGTAACGCGCGCGTTTAGAGCCGATGCCGTGCTCCCCACTGATGGTTCCACCCAGCCGGGCGACCACATGGTACAGGTCTTCAAGAATCACCGGCAGTTTCTCCCGCCACTCCTCCATCGAAGTCCCCGGCTGCTTGACGATGGTGGCGTGAAGGTTGCCGTCCCCGGCGTGGCCATAGCAGGGGATGAGCACGTCGTACTTCTGGGAAAGCCGTTCCAATTCCGGCATCAGGTCGGGGATCTGCGCCAGGGGCACGACGATGTCCTCCAGGCTTTGCACCGGACAGACGGCCTTGAACGCCTCTGCCATCTCCTGCCGGGGACGCCAGATTCTCCTTTCGGCGGCCGGAGTGTTGCCCACGTAGACGTCCAGCGCCCCGGCCTCCAGGCACAGATCAACGATAGCGTTGTACTCCGCCTCGACTTGGCTTTCGCTGTAGCCATCTACCTCGATGAGCAGCATGGCCCCGATGTCAGGATGTGGAAGGCGTTCCCCGATGTAATCGTAAGCCGTCTGCACCGAGAGGCGGTCCATAAACTCGATGGAGGTCGGGATAATACGGCCCTGCGTCATTATCATTGGCACCGCCCGGATGGCGGTGGGCACATCTGCAAAGGGGATCAGCAGGACTGCCCTGGCTTTAGGCAGGGGCAGCAGCCGGAGGATGATACGGGTGAAGATGCCCAGCGTCCCTTCGGAGCCGACCATCAGATGCAGGAGATCGTAGCCGGTGACGTCCTTGACCCGCTTGCCGCCTAGTTGCACAATCTCACCGGTGGGCAGCACCACCTCCAGCCCCAGCACATAGCGCCCGGTGACACCGTACTTGATGGCCCGACCGCCGCCGGCGTTCTCGGCCACGTTGCCGCCGATAAAGCAGAGTTCCACGCTCATCGGATAGCCAGCGTAAAAGAGGCCGTATTCGCTGACCGCCTCATTGATGTCGTTGGTCACCACGCCGGGCTCGACCACGGCCACCATATTCTCGCGGTCAATCTCCAGAATGCGGTTCATGCGCTCCAGGCTGAGCACGATACCGCCGTAGACCGGCACCGCGCCGCAAGAGAGCCCCGATCCAGCGCCACGTGGAGTGACCGGGATGCGCTCTCGGTTGGCCAGCCGCATAATCTGCGAAATCTCGGCGGCGGTCGCCGGCTTGACCACGACCTCGGGCATGTGGACGTACTCGTCACCGGCCACCTCGTCGTGCGCGTAATCCAGCAGCGCGGCTGGATCATCGTAGACATGCCCCTCACCGACGATAGCCCGCAACCGGGTGACGATGGTCGCAGTGACAGGTCGGTAATGACGATCCATGAAGCCCTGAACCCTCAAATCGGCTTCCGCCATAATTGTCCCCTCCACGCCCACAATAATTATATCATCCCACTGTTCAGAACACAAACGCTTATTGCGGCCTAGCGCAGTCTGTTGTATAATTACATTGATCAATGGTGCAACCCCCCCAGCACGGCACGT
>QMOC01000271.1 GCA_003648085.1 Chloroflexota bacterium | reverse complement strand
TGTGACTACTCAGCCCTTCCGCCAGATTCGAGATCGGACGCAGATTAACGCAGATTTCCGCAGATCAAATTCAAAAATCAGCGTTTGGCGGCGTTCGTCTGCGTGCCAAAGGATGCGCTCCAACATCCTAATCTGAGGTCGGCTGAGTGGTTACACTAACTCTAACAAATGATCAGTTCACGGGGCGCAGCAGTCAACATCTCACACCCATCCGACCGCACAACGACGGTATCCTCCAACTTGACCATCGCTCCGTGGGCAGGTGCGCTGACCTCGACCTCGATCGCCAGCACCATCTCCGCCTGCACCCGCGCTTCGTCGCGAGGCCATAGGATGGGCGGCTCGTCCAGTTCCAGCCCGACGCCGTGCCCGACGAAGCCGGGCAATGCCAGGCTGCCCGGGGCGAAGTAGGGCGGCGCTCCCTGGTTGACCACGGCCTCGGCCAGCGCGTACAGGTCGGCCACAGCCACACCGGGACGCAGCATTCCCAACACGGCCTCCTCCACCGTGCGCGCCACCGCGAACAGCGCCCGCTGCTGCTCCGTGGCCTGCCCCACGACGAAGGTGCGCGATTCGTCGGCGGTGTAGCCTCCGCAAGTCGAGCCGATGTCCACAACCACCAGGTCGCCCGGCCGGAGCACCCGGCGGGAGGCACCGTAGGGCGAGGCCGGGCTCAACCCCGCGCCGGTCACCACCAGCCCGTGGCCGCCGCGCACAGTCAGGTTCTCCCCGCTCATCAGCAGCACCCCGCCCCCGCGTGCGCCTGGGTGACGCAGCGGCTGGTATCCTTCGTGGCCGGCCCGTCGCATCGCTGCCTCCACCTCGGCCGCCAGCGCCAGTTCGCTCATTCCGGCCCTGGCGACCTGAGGGACGATTTCGTGACCGGCATCGGCCACGACTGCGGCTTGGCGCGTGGCAGCGATTTCCCCCTCATCCTTCACCGCACGCTGAGCCAGCACCAGCGGGGAGATGTCGGCCAGTTCCCAGCCAGGGAATACCTCCGCCAGTCGTCGGTATATCCGCGCTGGTACCACATCCAACTCGATGCCCAGCACGCCGCCGCTCAACCCCAATTCGGCGGCAACCTCGGCGACGCGGGCGAGGCCGCTCATCGGCTCGACGCGGACGATGGTGGCCTCGCGCCGGGCGTACTCGAAGCCGCGCCGGACGAGGAGAACCGCGTCGTGAGGGGCAACGAGGAGGACTGCCGGACGTGCAGTGCCGGCGTAGTAGAGCACGTCACGGGGATGGAGCAGCAGAGCCGCGTCCATCCCCGCTTCGGTTATACGGGCACACAGTGCAGTCAGTCGCTGGCTCATTTGATCGGTCCGAACTCACGACGGCTGATGCCCAGATCGCGGAGGATGCGCCTCAGTGTGCCAGGCTTGATGTCTTTGTGTCCCCAGTCAGGGATGGTGGTGTAGCGGTCTAATGCAGGATTCCACCAAATGCGGTGCGAGCCAGCGCCCGGGCGGACGTACTCGCAGCCCAGATCGCGGAGACGTTTGGCCAGTTCGCGATATCTCATGCTGGCGCTACCCGCAGCGTGAGGGGACGTTGTAAGTTGACCCGTTCCAGCTGAGGGGGGAGAGGGGAGCCCTTGTCACGGCAAGCCTGGATCATTGCCCGGACGTTACCGGGGATGGCGCGCATCGCTTCGTCCAACGTCTCGCCCCAGGCGTGACAACCTTGCAGCCAGGGGCAACTGACTTGATACACCTCATCCTCTTCCAGGTAGTCCACCGTGATAGGGATGACTATTTCATCAACGACGACCGTATCACTCATCACTCGCTCCTTCGCAACTCTACATCCGCTCAAGATGGCTTCATCATAACATCATTCACGCTTACCCGCAAGCGGGGGCTGCCCGCGCTTATCCCAGCCATTCCTTCCTCCCACCTGCGGCAGGGGCTTCACCCACCCGCAATGAGGTGGATCACCCGCACGTCCGCGCCGTTGGGGATGACGCGCGTGGGGTACTCTTCGCGGGGGACCACCTCTCCGTTGATAGAGACGATAATGTGAGGGAAGGTGTAGCGAAACCGCTCCAGCAGGCCGGAGACGGTCAGCCCCTCCTCCCACTCCACTTCGTCGCGATTGTTGACGCGGATCACGCCTGGCTAACCCATCCAGAACCCTTTTCGATGGCTGACCCCTAGCACTTTCCTACAGGCAGGGCAGAAGTAGATGTATCTATTCCCGAACGGCGATTCGACCTTGCGGAACCAGACAGTGTGTAATTCTTCCGAACAGTGGGGGCAAATAGGAACAACGTCCTTTTTCTCGACTGCGGATATTTCTGACATAACCCTGACCTCGCCCCGTATTTGTTTACCGCCTCATTAGCCAGTGCAGCGGATAGATAGCGGATAAACGGATGGGTCTGGATACGCGCCCGGCAAAGGTGCTCACCGATGAATTCAGACCTACAGATACTTCTTGACGACGGCTACCACCTCAGGAAAATCAATCCCCAGCCGCTTCAGCGTCTCAACCTTGGGCACGCCATCGGAGGTCCAGCCGCGCCGCTTGTAGACCGCGTCTATCAGTTTCTGGTACTGCTCCTCGCGATACTGCCGCAGCGCGGCTATCTTCTCCTCGGTGGTCATCTTCTCAGGGTCTAGCCCCAGGGTTTCCTGCAACTGCTTGTCGTACCGCTCGGCCCGTGATTCGTACTCCTCGACGGTCACCGGCCCCACGGAGCGATAGGGCACCGCGTCGTGCTCCCGCCGGCCGAAGCCCAGCCGCAGGTTGAAGACCCGCTGGAAGTTGTAGACCGCCTCCGACATCGTGATGAGGTCATCGGCGGTGACCTTCCGCCCGGTGACGCCGGAGAAGAGTTCGACGTAGTTCTGGACGTGATCGGGGATCTTGGCCGGCTCGTCGGTATAGGCGTTGTCAGGAGGGACGATGTCGTTCCAGGGGAGTTTGCACAGCCCGCACAAGCCGAACCAGGTGCGCCACATCGGGAAGTAGTGGAGCGCCTCCGCCTTGTCCTCAAAGGTCGGCAGGAGGTTGCTCACCATATCCATAAAGATGAGCCAGGCTTCGTCGTGCTGAGGGCCTTTGTTGGTCAGGCCGTAGCCACCCTGCTGGGCCAGAGACTCCTTGGTGACGTACTCAGAGTATTCCAGCCCCTTGGCCTCCATACCGATGTCCTGCAGGAAGGCGGGATCGGCTCCAAACCTCTCGGCGAAGATCTGCTTCATGCGACGGATGCCCTGTCCGGCGATCTTGCCGAAGCCTTCACCACGCGCCATTTGGTGCAGAAGTTCGATCGCCGCCTCAGCGTTGCCGAAGTGCAGCTCCAGTCCGCCGGTCTTTTCTTTGTCCAAGATGCCGGCCTCGTAGCATTCCATCACGAAGGCAGTGAGGGTGCCGAAGGAGATGGTATCAATGCCATAGGTGTCGCAGTAGAAGTTAATCTCCAAGATAGCGTCGGGGTCGAAGATGCCGCAGTTAGCACCACACCCTGCGATCGTCTCGTACTCGGGACCGTCCACGATGACCGTCTGCCCCTTGTAGGGGCCGGTGCGGACGGTGTAGCCGTCCACCGCGTGGGAGCAGGAGAGCGTACAGCCGTACCAGCAGCCGTCGGGCAACCCCTGGGTGAAGCGGGCCTCCCATACGTCGCCGTTGATCTTGACCGCGTCGGGGTGAGAGCCGTACTTGAAGTTATGCACCGGCAGCAGGTCGTAATCGTTCATGATCTGCACCAGGTAGGGGGTGCCGCGCTTGCGCATGCGGTTCTGCTCGTCGTCGTAATCGTGGATCTCCTTGTGGAGTTTGGCGCCCACGCGGGCGATGCGCTGCAGGTCAGCCGGGTGGTTGGAGTCCCCCCTCACCGGGCCGCTCCTGACCACCAGCGCCTTGATGTGTTTATCACGGAAGACGGTGCCGATGCCGCCCCGTCCGGCCTGCTTGAAGCGGGGAGCCTTCCGCCGACGATCGTAGAAACTGAAGTTAAGGCAGCCGATGAGCGTATTCTCGGCGCCGGTCCCGGCGGAGACCGATGATATGAAGTAGCGGTCTTCCTCCTTCTCAGCCAGTTGCTCGATCAGCCAGTGGCCCACCAGGTGGGTGTCCACCGGCACATCGGGTGCCTCCTCGATGGTGATGCGCCCGCCGGGGCCATCAATGACGACGATGACGTCCTCCTCCGCCTTCCCCTGGATCTCGATGGCGTCCCATCCGGCGAACTTGAGCAGCGGTCCGAAGTGGCCGCCGACGTTGGAATCCATCACCGAGTGCGTGGTGGGGGAGATGGCGACCACCAGAGATTTGCCGGAGCCGGGGTACTGGGTGACGCCGCCGATGGGGCCGGAGGAAATGACGATCTCGTTCTCCGGGTCGTTCCACTGCGTGTCGTCCTTGACGCCGTGCCACAGGAGCCACAGGCCGAATCCTCGCCCGCCGATGAATTTCTCCTTCATCACGTCGGTCACTGGTTTGGCGGCGATGGTGTTGTTGGACAGGTTGACGTAGAGGGTCCGGCCCGTGTACCCGCGCTCCACAGGCGGGGGCTCGTAGGTGTACTCGGCCAGCACACGACGGGTTGTTTGTGTCTTTTCAGACATAGTTCCTCCCTTTGTTCATTGTTTCATTGATCTTGACAATGTCAAGTTTGGGGAACACGCTGCTGCCGCAGGCGTGATCTGCGGGAGCGTGTTCGGTTGACCAAATGCTCAACAACCAGGGCGGCAGCCTCTTGCGTTGATAACTGAGGCAGAG
>QMOC01000270.1 GCA_003648085.1 Chloroflexota bacterium | reverse complement strand
GAGAGGTCCCGGCCCCGGCGTTTCAGGCCGGTGTGAGATCGGACAACAACTGCCGGGTTGTGACCGCATCGTGCCCGGCTCCGAGTTCCTCAAAAAGGGTCAGGGCGGCGTCCAGATACTCCTTCGCCATCTCGACTGCACCCCGCTCCCTGTACAGTCCTCCCAGACTGCGGCAGGCCTCGGCCAAATCGTAGCGACAGCCGATGCGCTCAGCCAGGCCCATCGCTCTCAGCAGATGACGCTCCGCTTCCTGGAGTTCACCAGATCGGGCCAGCGCCTCGCCCAGGATACGTAGTGAGCCGCCCCACTCCCGCTTCATCCCGCACCGGTGGGCCAACTCGCTCCCTTTGCGCGCTGTCGTCAGCGCGGCCTCCATGTCACCGGCCAGGAGATATGCCTCGGCCAGGTAACGCAGCGATTGAGCGACGTAGCACATCGCATCCGCCGCGCGCGCTACCTGCTCCTGTAATCGCAGCACGGGGATGGCTTCTCGCGGCGCATCCCGGCGCGCGGAGAGCCGGGCCGATAGAGATTGTCCGAACGCCTGGCGTACTACATCTCCGGTGAGTCCGGCGGTGGCCAGGATGCGGTGGGCGTTCTCTTCTGCCCTGGCCCAGTCGCCACGTTCAAAATACACGAGACCAGCGCGATACAGGGCCTCTCCCTGCATACGTGGGTCACCCGCGTCGGCGGCCAAGCCGTAACAACGCTCGAAGTGGGATAGCGCCTGATCCCACTTCCCCAAGCCGTGGCAAGCGGCCCCCAGTATAGCGTGGCTGGCAGCAATGCCGTTCAGGTCATTACGGGCGGTGTAGAGCGCCAGGGCCTTGTCAGCGTAGCGAATGGCACGCCGCCAGTCGGTCCATAACTCATAGCAGCGGGCCAGCGCCACATAGCCCCTTGCCTCCAGCCAAGGCGGCGCTTTGCTGCCGCGCACGACCAACCGGCGCGCCACGCGCCAACCAGCAGCGCTGCACTCACGAGCGCGGGAGACCTCTCCTTGGAGCGCCGCTATGAACCCCTGTGCCCAGCGCAACGCAGCCAGGGCCCACGTGTCACCGATCCCGACCAGTTCCTGCTCGAGAGAGGGTACCAGACGGTTGAACTCTGCCAGACTCGCCCCCCGCGTGACCCCCATCGAGCAGATTTGGAAGACGACGGCTAATTTCAATTCGCCCTGAGCGAGGGGCAACGCCTGGGCGAAGTGAGCCATCGCGTCCTCATATCGGCCGCTCCGCCGCAGTGCCTCTCCCCAGTTAAGGTGGATCTCTGCCAATTGCTCCTTGTCGAAAGAGAGACCGGCTTCCTCTGCCCATCTGATCGCGTCCTCAAAGTGGCCGGCAGCATCCTGACCCGCGTACAGCCGCAGCGCGTGTTCGCCGGCCCGGATCGCGAACCGTACGGCCTCTGCGGGTCGGCCACCCCGGTGATAATGGTACGCCACCTCCGCGCTGGTCGCCGGATCGTCACCGTGCAAGGCAACCAGCGCCTCGGCCACCCGCCGGTGCAGCCGCCAGCGGCGCACCCGGGGCAACGTGTCGTAGGCCACCTCGGCGTAGCGGTCGTGGGCCAGGGCAAACTCGCCCCGTCCTACACCGCGAGGCTCGATCAGCAGGCCGGCCTCCAACAGCGCGTCGAGCGCGTCGAGCAGCGGTGCTTCCCCCACCTGACTGGTATGTTGGAGCAGCGCAAAGTCAAACTCGCCGCCGATCACCGCCGCCAGGTCGAATACCCGGCGCAGGTCTCCCCTCAGATGCCGCAGCCGGGCCTCGATGGTCTCGCGCACCGTAGGAGGGAGCGAGAGCACCGCGTCGCTCGTCGTAGCCCAGCGCCCCTCCGTGTCAACGTACAGCGCGCCTTCCTCGAACATATGCTGCAGCAAGGCGATCAGGAAAAGCGGGTTCCCATCTGTTTGGGCGATCACTTGCTCGGCCAGGGCTGGCACGTCATCGTGCGCCAGTTGGCGGATCAGCGTTTTCACCGCCGCGGGGGAGAGCCGCTCCAACGTCAACGCTGCCACACGCCCCTGTCGGCGCAGCGGACGTAGTACAACGCGCAGCGGGTGATCGGGCGGCGTCTCCTCACTGCGGCAGGTCAGCACGACGGTAAGGTAGCCCGCCAGACGGGCCAGCAGGTCGAGGGAGGACAGGTCGGCGCGATGGGCGTCGTCCACATGGAGCAGCGTCCCGGGAGAGGTGCCTGCCTGTACCAGGGCGACGACGGCCCCAAAGAGCCGCTCCCGCTCCTGCCGGGCCGGTAGTTCCGGCAGCGGGGGGAGATTGGGATGCCGCTCGCGCATCTCCGGGAAGAGGAGAGCCAGAGCAGCCAAGGTCGCAGGGGAGAGATCTCCGCCCTTCGCCGACTCCAAAAGCGGTCGCAGCGCCGCCACCACGGGAGCGTAGGGCAGCCTCTCGGCTGGTGCTGCCCGCGAGCACAACACCGTACCACCCTCGGCCGCTGCGTATCCCAGGAACTCCTCTACCAGGCGGCTCTTGCCCACGCCGGCCTCGCCTTCGATCAGGAAGACATCCGTCTTTGCATCGCGCCACTGTTCGATCAGCCAGGCGTACTCCCGCTCGCGTCCCACAAAAGGGGTATGCCCCAGCGAATAGGGCACCTCGAACATGCGCCCCTCGTAGACCGGCTCTGGGTAGCGCACTGCGCCGTCCACCGGCTCGACCTGGCGCTGCCGGATCTGCTCGTGGAGGGCCGTGGTCTGCGGCAGAGGCTCGACCCCCAGTTCATCGGCAAGGACCTGGCGGCAGCGTTCGTAGGCGCGCAGAGCGCGGTCTTGTTCGCCGGCGTAGTAGTGGTAGAGCATCAGGCGGACATAGACAGACTCGCGGCAGGGGTCGGCCGCCAGCACATCGCGGCAGCAAGCGACGGCGCGGCGGTAGCGGCCCTGCTGGGCATAGCACTCGGCCAGCTCGGTCAGCACAGTCAAGAAGCGCTCGCGCAGCCGCTCCCGCTCGGCGAAGGCCCAGTCCTCGTAGAGATCCTCTTCAAGGAAGTCGCCCCGGTAGAGGGCGCGAGCGGTCTCGTAGGCGGTGATAGCCTCGGCCAGGTCGCTGCTCTCCTGGCAGTGGCGGCCCCACTCAGCGCGGGCCTCGAACTCGACAGTATCGAGCCAGCAGTCGGCTTCTGGGTTGAAGGTGTAGCCCCCCTCGACGGTGAGGACGTATGCGGAGGGATCGTCGGGGTCGAGGGCCCGGCGCAGTTGGCTGATGCGCACATGGAGGCGGCGGCGGGCGGCGTGGGGCTCGTCGTCGGGCCAGAGGATCTCCAGCAGTTGGTCGGCGGGGACGACGTGACCCCGGCGGGCAAGCAGCACCTTGAGGATGGTGCGGGTCTGCTGGCTGCGCCACGCCGAGGAGGGGATGGGTTCCCCATCGCGCAGCACTCTGAATGGGCCAAGCATCCAAATGCGGAGCGTCGCCATCGCGCCGATCCTCTCATTCCCCCGGCGGCTCGTAGCCAGGGCCATAGTGATAGGCGGCGCGGCGAGGGGCGTACTTGCTGACGAAGGTGTCGTGATAAAGCAGGTTGCCCGCCGCGTCGTAGACTCGCCGCTCCACCGTCGCCGTCAGCCCATTTACCGCCGACTGCCATTGGATCACCGTCTCCGGCGCTAATTCCTCGTCCAATTGATAGATGGGCGGGCCGGGCTCCGTCTCGTCGCTGATCACCGGCCCCTCCTTCTCCACCCGTCGTCCGTCGTCGGTGGAGTAGAAGCGGAAGACGAGCCGGTGGGCTGCCTCCTCGACCTCGGTTTCGATCAGCAATGGGTAGGAACGGTCGTTGACAAACTTGAAGTCCACGTGTGGCGAGTAAACGGTGGCATCCATCCCCACCCCCGCGCCCATCAACTCGTAGTAGCCCACCCGATGGTGGTGGTACCAGCGCTCGACGATGGGGTAGCCGCCCCAGAAGGCAGCACGGAAAGCGGTGGTGGAGACCTGGCAGATGCCGCCGCCGACCTCGACGGCCAATTGCTCACCGGCGGTGATGTAGGATTCGTCGTACCCCGCCTCGGCGCTCACCTCCCCCAGGTAATGGTTGAAGGAGAAGGTCTCCCCCGGCGCGATGACCAACCCATCGAACTTGCTCGCTGCCAGCCGGATGTTGTGATCCCGCCCAGAGGGGGAGCCGATGAAGTAGGAATCCCCCTCAGCCACCAGTTCAATGATGCCCAACTCCTCGGCGGTGGCTGTATCGGGGTAGCGGGGCGGGACGGCCTGCACGACGAGGGGGACATACCGATTGCCTGCTGCCAGTTCCTGCACGATGCGCTCCAGGCTTGCCTCCACGTCAAGGGCGCGACCCTCCTGGCTGGGGCTGATAGGTTCCAATTGGCCCGTCCCGTCGTTGAAGTGGAAACGGGCATCCACCGGCTCAATCGCCAGCGTGGGGACCAACTCCTCCAGATAGGCCCGCAGCGCGTCCTCGTCCAGCGCGACGTGTAATTCCTCACCCTCCGCCCGCACCACCAGCATCGTGGCCAGTTGCTCCGGCGGCAGAATCCACGGGCCGGGATCGCCCTCGCGGGGGTCGGTCAGAACGAGCGTGAGGGGGCCGGCCAGCAGCATCTCAGCTTCGGCGCGGGCCGGCTCGGCATCAGCGATGGGGGGCGCGATCTCGCGCACGACCAGTTCCACCTCGGCGGGAGCCAGATGGGTCACGACCGGGGCCAACGCCGCCAGCGTCGCCTCCACGTCCAGGTAACGCCCGGGCCGGGCGGGG
>QMOC01000269.1 GCA_003648085.1 Chloroflexota bacterium | reverse complement strand
TCGGGCGGCTGCAACGTCGTGTCGGGGTAGACACCTGTGCGGTCGTAGACGATGTTGCCCCAGAAGTGCATCAGCGCCCGCAATTGACCGCGCTCGGCCGGGTCGGCGACGACCGCGCCGGCCTGCCGCAGGTCGGCGATGAGCGTATGGATGCCGTCCAGAAAGGCTTCATCCGCCTCACCGCGTTTCAGTTGATCCAATTTCTCCTGGTGCCGTTGTTGAAAGGTATCTAAAAGGTCGCTCATATCATCCCTCCCAGCAGGTGTGTGGACAGGCGCTGTAGTTTATCCACGGCTGCCCGCAGTTTACGATCGGCCAGGGCCAGGTGGCGGTGACAGGCGCTGTTGAACTCCGCGGCCAGTTCGAGCAGGCTCTCCGGGCTGAGGTTATCTTCTTTCAGCGCATCCTCCAGCAGCAGCCGCAGCGCGACGATCTCCACCACCCAACGCTCCCCGCGCAACTCCCGCCCCTCCCGCCGGAATGGGCGGCCGATGTGCTCGACCCCCTCGGCGAAGTCCATCAGCATATCCACTCCGTCCTGGCAAGGTCGCCAGTTCCGCAACAGTGCCTGGCGCTCGGCCGCGCTAAAACCATTCTCCCCAAGCGGGATGAGCCGGGCGTGGAAGGGGGCGAAGGCCGTCAGCACTTCATGCAGCAAGTGGTGCAGTTCCTTCCATTCCGCCAACTGGGCCTGGAGTGAGGTGAGTTCCGTAATCACCTCTCGCAGTTCGGCTCGCGCCTCTTGGTCGGTCGGCAGCGAGCGTCGGAGAGTCTCGCGCACCTTTTCGGCCATCAATTCGATCCTGTCAATGTGAATGATGTCGCCGCGCCCGACGTGCACCGCGCCGGAGACGTCGCCGATTTGTGTCCCGTGATCACTGCTCGCGGATGCTTCTTCAACGCTGCTCATTCGTCACCTCCCTATATGACCAGTGCTCTCGGAAAAGGGTAGGCTCTCGGGGAATTACCGTGGTGGGCGCACCGGAGGCCCAAACTTGTTCGGGTTTGCCGGCGGGCAACCCCAACAAGCTGGGGAATCCCCGATTTATCGGGACTCCGTCGCGTTTTGCACCGCGAACTAGATTATAAGCCAGGCTCTCAGGCTTTACAAATCAGCGGAGTTGTTGTAAAATAACGCCCGTTGCAATCTGTTATAGTTTGGAGGGATGAGGTATTGGCCAATACAAAGTCGGCGATCAAACGCCTCCGCAGCGCTAGGCGCAGGCGTGTGCGCAACCGTATATATCGTGGGCGGGCTCGCACTGCCATAAAGAAGGCCCGGCGCTTGATGGATGAGGGTCGTCTGGAAGAGGCCCGTGAAGCCGTGCGTGTGGCGGTCAGTGCGCTGGATAAGGCCGCTGAAAAGGGTATCATCCATAAAAACAACGCCGCTCGACGCAAGTCGCGTCTGATGCGACGGCTGAATCGGATCGAGAGCACCCTCTAATTGGCAGGAGGAATTACGGTTCAAGCGTGAGGGCACCGTTGCGTTGCGCAACGGCATCCTTTCTCATATGTTTTATCCCCTCGCAGGGATGCCCGTCGGCATAGCCAGATTTAGCATAAGGTACATATGGAGGTGTAACAATGCAGATCAGCGGTTTTGAGTTCCCCGACGACCTATACTACGACAAACTGCACGGTT
Organism: Chloroflexota bacterium; assembly: GCA_003648085.1. Classification (GTDB taxonomy): domain Bacteria; phylum Chloroflexota; class Anaerolineae; order B4-G1; family B4-G1; genus B30-G15. The sequence continues at coordinate 3,098 of QMOC01000269.1, read as the reverse complement.
GGGCTCGGGTGGAGGGGAACGTGGTCACGCAAGGCTTGACTGAATTCGGTCAGGCCATCGCTCAGGAGATCGTCTTCGTTGAAACTCCCCGCACCGGACGGGAGGTCGAGCAGGGGCAGACTTTCATGTCCATGGAATCGGGTAAGTGGGTGGGCCGCATTGCCGCGTTGGTCAGCGGCAAAATCGCTGAGGCCAACGAGGAACTGGAATGGGAGCCCACGTTAGTCAATGAGTCCCCCTATGAAGATGGCTGGCTGGTCAAGATCGAGATGTCCGACCCTGCCGAATTGGATAACCTGATGAGGGCCAATTCCCCGGAGTTTAAGGCTTTCATTGGGGAGGAGGCAGAGAAGTATAAGGAGATTCTGGGCTAGCGGATATACCAGGGTGCATATGGAACTTGGCCCTGACCAGTCCGGTGTAGTTAAGTCTTTGTCCGCCTCCTGCTCCGCGCCGGTGGTGAGTGTTTGCTTTCTATATTAAATGGATTTCGGGGGGGGCGAGATACAGAGTCAGCGCCCCCCTGATTAGATTTACACTCCGGAGGAAGATGCTAATGAGCACAGAAGTTCTCGACCTGACGACCCTCGACCGCACGCTAGCCAAGCAGGTGACACCCGAGTGGGAGCAGTTACTCTCCTGCATTCAATGCGGCACCTGTAGTGCTTCCTGCCCCACCGCCTTCGCCATGGACTACACCCCACGTCAACTGTGGCAAATGGTGCGCTTGGGGATGAAAGAGGATGTCCTGTCCAGCCGTACCTTCTGGCTTTGCACCACCTGCAAATCGTGTCAGGTGCGCTGCCCCCGAGACATCCCAATCACGGATACGATGATTGCCCTCAAGGAATACGCCACGCGGGTAGACGTCAACGTCCCTGAGGGGATGAAGATATTCGGGGAGACAATCACCACGAGGTACAACATCTCCGGCGACGATAACAAGAATCGTCAGATTTGGAGCCAGAACCTCGACCATATTCCGCGCGGCGTCAAGCCCCGCCGCAGGAAGGCCGAGGTTCTTTATTTTATCGGTTGCGTCAGTTCCTTTTACCCCCGCGTCTATAGCATCCCGCAGGCATTCGTGCAGATTATGGAGCGGGCCGATGTGGAGTTCACCACGCTGGGCAGAGACGAGTGGTGTTGTGGCTACCCTCTCCACATCGCAGGGATGGGCGACCGTATGGCGAAACTGGCCCAGCACAACGTCCAGAAAGCACGGGCTGTAGGGGCCAAGAAGATCGTCTTCACCTGCCCCTCATGTTATTATGCCTGGACGCACCTCTACCCCGAGGTCGTGGACGTCTCCGGCATCCAGTTGCAGCACGCCAGCGAGTTCCTGGCCGAACTCCTCGCCGGCGATGGGATGCCCCTTGGGCCGGTGGAGGAGGTGGTCACCTACCACGATCCCTGCGACCTGGGGCGCAAGAGCGGGGTCTACGAGGCGCCGCGTGACGTATTGGCCCGCATCCCGGGGTTGGAATTCCGCGAAATGTCCGCCAACCGCGAGAATGCTCTTTGCTGTGGCGGCGGCGGTGACGTCGAAGTGGCCGACAACTCTGTTCCCGTCGGTGTTGCAGCACGGCGGCTGGCGCAGGTGCAGGCCACCGGCGCGAAATATGTCCTCTCTGCTTGTCAGCAGTGCAAGCGCACACTACAGGAGGGCGCACGCCAGAGTAAGATCCGCGTGCGGGCGATGGACCTCACTGAATTGGTGTGGAAGTCCATGCAGGCTGCCGTCTGAGTCCTGGCCTGAAGAGCCGGGGATGGGAAACCCTTCCGGCGCCGCCGCTTCAGGGCGGTGCGGCCTAACGGGCCTGCCATGTCGCGCTTTTTCCTGGCCGACCTGCACATTCACACTTGTCTTTCACCCTGTGCCGAACTGGAGATGCTCCCGGAGCTCATCGTGGCTCGGGCGCAGGAACTGGGACTACAGATCATTGCCGTCACCGATCATAACTCGGCCGAGAACGTTGCGGCAGTGGTCAACGCCGCGCGAGACACATCTATCACTGTGCTTCCAGGCATGGAGGTCCAGACGCGCGAGGAGGTGCATTTGCTCACTCTGTTCGACACGCTGGAGCAAGTGGCCTCCTGGCAGGCACAGGTCTACGCTAACTTGCCGCCGCTCAAGAACGATGAGGCGCTCTTTGGGGAGCAGTTGATACTTGACGCCAATGGAGAACCGGCGGGCTACCTCGACCGCTTGCTCCTGACCTCAACCTTTTTTTCTGTAGAGGATGTGGTACAGCGCGTGCGTGACCTGGGTGGGCTATGCATTCCGGCCCACGTGGACCGGCCGATGTACAGCATCATCGCCAACCTGGGCTTCATCCCGCCGGAGTTGGACGTTGTGGGGGTGGAGATTTCGGCCAACATCGGTCCGATCGAAGCCCGCGAACGTTTCCCTCAACTGGTGCACTATGGTTTGGTGGCGGATGGTGACGCCCATCGGCTGAGGGAAATGATGAGGCGCACGACATTGAAGATGGAAGCACCAACGGTCGCTGAACTCTCGCTGGCGCTGGCCGGCGCCGAGGGCCGCGAAGTGTGGGTGGATGGGCTGCGGTCGGGGGCGACGGTGTGCTAGAGTTGTCGCTGCACATCCTGGACGTGCTGGAGAACGCCATCGAGGCTGACGCGACGCGAGTCGAGTTGCGGATTGAGGAGGACCTGCAAGCCGACCGGCTGACCATCGAGATCATTGACAACGGCAAAGGGATGGACGAGGAGACGCTGGCCCGTGTGCTCGACCCCTTCTTTACCACGCGCCAGACGCGCCACGTGGGATTGGGACTGCCACTCTTCGCCGCCGCCGCCAAATGGTGCAATGGCGGACTGCACATCGAATCGCAGGTTGGGCAGGGGACACGGGTGATCGCTACCTTCCAGCACAGCCACATTGACCGCGCTCCATTGGGCGACATCAAGAGTACGCTGTTGGCGTTCCTCTTGACCAAGCGGCCCGTTGATCTACACTATGTCCATCGCGTGGACGGGCATACCTTCGAATTCGACACGGCGAAACTGCGGGCCGAGTTAGGGGACGTGCCGCTCACTCACCCGGCCGTGCGCCGCTGGCTGGAGGAGTTCATCGC
>QMOC01000268.1 GCA_003648085.1 Chloroflexota bacterium | reverse complement strand
GGGCCTCCAACCCCCTTTGCACCGAGAACTAGACTGGAGGGAAGAGACACGGGCGATATGCAACGTTCCCTGAGTCATTTGTTGGAAGGGCTGACTATGACCGTCATCCTGGCATTGGTGACCGTGGTCAGCCGGTGGGTCATCACCACTGCCCCGGAAGTTGCTCAAGCGTTTGCCACAGCGACCCCCACCGCTGTCCATATATCCGCCAACCCTCATACCCCCACGCCTACCAACACACCCACACCCACCATTACCCCTACCCCCACGCCCACTTCAATCCCCACGCTCGCTTCCACACCCGTTTCCACGCCCAGCCCCACGCCTCATCCACCCACCGCATTACCTGGTCCGCCTGTAATCATAACCAATACCAACTCCACGCCTCAGCCATTGCCTATTCCCTCGCCGATGCCGCTGGTGGAGCAGCCCAGCGACGTAATTAACATCCTCCTGCTGGGCTCCGATCAGACCGATATCAATAGCGTAGGTCGTACCGATGTTATTATCATCGCCAGCGTCAGTCCTGACCTTCCCTCGGTCTCACTCGTTTCCATCCCTCGTGACTTCTATGCGTGGATCCCCGGTCACGGCTTCGATAAGATCAATACCGCCTTCAGCCGTGGAGAACGGAATGGCTACCCCGGCGGTGGCCCTGGACTGATTAAAGCCACCATCGAGTACAACTTTGGGATACGCATTCACTACTACGCACGGGTGGGGTTCGACGGCTTCATCAAAATCGTGGACACGCTGGGGGGTGTGGATGTGGCGGTGGAGTGTCCCCTGTCCGATACCTTCCCTGACCCCGATTCACCCACCGGTCAGACCGACGTGGACTGGCTGCCGGGCATTCACCATCTCGACGGCAAACACGCGCTCTGGTACGCCCGCTCCCGTTGGAGCACCAGCGACTTTGACCGCAACCGCCGCCAGCAGCAGGTCCTCCGGGGCCTGTATCGTCAAATTTTGACCCTGGGTATTATCCCCAAGATTCCCGAACTATGGGGAGTGCTGAAGGAGAACATCTCTACTGACCTGGGGTTGGACGAACTGCTCTATCTGGGTGCCATAGGCTCGCGGCTGGATATGATGAACGTGAAGAGCCGTTTCGTGGGGCGGGGTGTCGTACAAGCGTGGACTGCGCCGAATGGGGCTTACGTGCTGGTCCCCGATTACGAGGCGCTTGGCTCCCTGGTCAGAGAAGCACTGACTCCACCGGCCAGCGCCCGCGCGCAGCAGCGCGCTTTCCGGGTCGAGGTGTGGAACGGTACTCCTTACGAAGGGTTGGGCTACGTGGCTGCCGAGAGATTGGGTTGGGAGGGGTTTGAAGTTGTGAGTGTCGAGCCGGCTGATGGGACGTATCCGCGCACCCAGATTGTGGATTTCACCACCACCTCTAAAGGCTCCCCTCTCCCCCGGCTGATGCGTCTCTACAAGCGTAACGCCTCTGACATCATCTCTCAGCCGACCGAGAATAGAGAAGTGGACTTCCGTGTCATCCTCGGCTATGACTATGACCCGTGTGTCGCGGCTCGGGGTTACTAGGGCACGGCGAAGTAGGCCAGCGCCCGGCGCACCCGTTCCTCAATGGATAAGTCCTCGTCTCGCGGCAGGCTCTGAAGTGCCGCCTGTGCCTCGACCAGACTGAAGCCCAGCCCGGTCAACGCCGCAATGACCTCGGCATCGGCCTCGCTCAGCAGGGGCGCTGCCTCCACCCCAACGGGGGCGAGTTTGTCCTTAAGGTGAAAGATGATCGCCTTGGCAGTCTTTGGCCCGATACCCGGCACGCGGGAGAGTATACCCGGCTCATCCTGCACTACGGCTTGGCGGAGCGCGTCGGGCGAAACGGTGCTCAGCAATGCCAGCGCGACTTTCGGACCGACCCCGGAGATGCTCAGCAGCAGTTTGAATAGCGCCAGTTCCTCCTCGGTGAGAAAGCCGTAGAGCGCCAGGTCGTTTTCGCGCACGTGCAGGTGGGTGAACAACTCCACCGGCTGGCCCACCCCATCCAACTGCGCCAGCACTCCGAAAGGCACGTGCACCTGGAGGCCGATCCCGCCGACACGCACCACGATGTGACCATCTCCGATGCTCCATACCGTCCCGCTGAGCCTGGCGATCATCTGGCCCCCCTGCTAGAGGGAGATGAGGCATCGGAGAGGGCGGTCAGGCGGGCTGAGTGGAGGTGGCAGATGGCGACCGCCAGCGCGTCGGCTGCATCGTCGGGGCGCGGCACCTCCGCCAGGCCCAATAGTAACCGTACCATCTCCTGCATCTGCGCCTTGTCCGCGTTGCCGTATCCGGTCACCGCCTGCTTGACCGCCAGCGGCGTGTATTCGGCCACAGTGAGGCCGGCGTCGGCCAGGGCCAGGAGCACCACGCCCCGCGCCTGCCCTACGCTCATCGCTGTACGCACGTTGCTGCTGAAGAAGAGTTCCTCCACAGCGGCCGCGGCCGGCTCCCACTCCGTCACCAGTGCTTTCACCGCTTGATAGATCGTCCGCAGGCGCACGGGAAGAGGCCGATCGGCCGGCGTCCTTATCACTCCGAACGTCAGCGGCCTCAAATCCCCTCCCACCTCCTCCACCACGCCGTAGCCTGTGATGGCGGTGCCGGGGTCAATGCCAAGCACACGCATTTGGGATCAGGCCGACGCCTCGTACTTGGTCATCACCTCGTCGCTGATGTCCAGGTTGGAGTAGACCTGCTGGACGTCGTCGAGTTCCTCCAGCGCGTCAATGACCCCCATCACCTGAAGGGTCTCCTTCTCCCCCAGGCGCAGCGTTGTCTTGGGGAGCATCGCCAACTCGGCTGTCTCAAAGCGGATGCCCGCCTCCTGCAATGCCTGTCGCACCGCCTGGAAGTTCTCCAGATCAGCATAGACCTCGATCAGGTCATCGCTGAACACGACATCCTCGGCCCCTGCTTCCACTGCGACCTCAAAGACGGTGTCCTCGTCCACCCCATCAGGCGTGATCGCGATGTACCCCTTGCGGTCGAATTGCCAGACGACAGAGCCCGCGTCGGCCAGAGTCCCGCCTTGTCGGGTGAGGGTGCGGCGGATCTCGGCGACGGTGCGGTTCTTGTTGTCGGTAAGCGCCTGCACCAGCAGGGCCACGCCGTTGGGAGCGTACCCCTCGTACATCACCTCCACCAATTCTTCGCCCTTGAGTTCCCCGGTGCCGCGCTTGATGGCCCGTTCGATGTTGTCCTTGGGCATGTTGGCGGCCTTAGCCCTGTCAATGGCCAGGCGCAGGCGGAAATTGACGTCGGGGTTGCCGCCTCCCTCGCGCGCTGCAATCGTGATCTCCCGTGCCAGCCGGGTGAAGAGTTTACCCCGCCGGGCATCCTGCGCTGCTTTCTTATGCTTGATGGTGGACCATTTGCTGTGACCGGACATGTGCTACCTCCCGCTACTTCTGCTCAAATTATACCACCGTGCGCCCTCGTTATGCAAGCACAGTGAGTAATCAGCCCATCGGGGTTTGGGGTTTGAGATTCGAGATTCGAGATTCGAGATTCGAGATTTGAGATTCGAGATTTTCTCAGTCCAACCGGCTGCCCACAAAGTCGCGCTGACCTCGGAGGAAGGCAGCGATGTCCATTGGACGCTTCCCGGCCAACTGCACCTCCTCCAGGCGCAGCGCCCCTTCGCCCGTGGCGACGGCTGCTCCGTCCGCCACGGCAATCACTGTACCGGGTGGCGCGTCTCCCCGCCAGGTGGGCAACGGCACAGCCCGCAGCACCTTGAGCCGCCGCCCGCGCCAGAGCGTGAAGGCGCCCGGCTGGGGAGTGAACGCCCGCACCCGCCGATCTAACTCGATTGCTGAGTGCGACCAGTCGAGCCGGCCGTCCTCCTTGCGCAGTTGCCGGGCGTAAGTTACCCCTTCTTCCGGCTGGGGCCGGGGCAGGAGATCGCCCGCCAGGTACACCGGCAGCGTTTCCACCAGCAATGCTGCCCCCAGCCGCGCCAGCCGTTTCCCTAACCTCGCCCGCGTGTCGTCGGGTCGGATCGGCTCCTCTCGCTGGGCCAGGATGGGGCCGGTGTCGAGGCCCGCGTCTATCCGCATGATCGTCACACCGGTGACCTCGTCGCCGGCCAGGATGGCTGCCGCCACCGGTGCCGCGCCCCGCCAGCGGGGCAGGAGCGAGGCGTGGACGTTGAGGCAGCCGTGGGGCGGCAGGTCGAGCACGTCCTGCCGCAGGATCTGCCCGAAAGCCGCCACAACGATGACGTCCGGTCTCCAGGTCGCCAGTTGTGCCAATGCCTCCGGCGTGTGGAGCGACCGGGGCTGCATCAGCGGTAGACCCCGCTCCAGCGCCACCCGCTTGACCGGCGACGGTGTCAGCCGCCGCCCGCGGCCAGCAGGGCGATCCGGCTGCGTGACGATACCCACCACATCCAGAGAGGGCGCTTCAATCAGCGCCGTCAACGTCGGTACGGCGAACTCGGGCGTGCCCATAAAGACAACGTGTGTCATGGCGAAACCATTTTAGCACGGAGCGGCGCAGGCGACAAATCGGCCAGATCTCCATCTCACAGCCTGCTTGCACTCTGCTCCCTTCTAGGTACAATTACTTATCCCCTGCATCGAGGAGGTTACAATGCCCAACATTCTATCCCTGCTCCTGCGTGGCATCAAGCAACTTGGTCTCGTGACCACGTGGGATAGCATCACCTATCAGATGCGCCAGAAGCGATACCAGGCTCGATTTGGCAGCAGTGGCCCTTCCAGCCGG
>QMOC01000267.1 GCA_003648085.1 Chloroflexota bacterium | reverse complement strand
TTCCGGTTCCAGGGCCAGTTTGACCAGGGTTTGATAGGCCCGGTCAAGCATAGTGGGAATTCCGAGCGGGCGCATTTCATTGGGCTTCCCCGGCTTGGGGATGTACACCCGCCGCAACGGGGCGGGCTGGTGGGACAGGTCTTGCAGTTGGGTGACCATCTGCAATCGTTGGCGGGGTGTCAGCGATGCCACGCCGTCCACTCCGGGCGTCTTCTTGCCTCGGTTGTCCTGCGTCACCCGTCTCACGGCGAGACAGCGGGCCGACCAGGAGCGCAGCAGCAGTCGTTGTAGGCTGTGGACGCGCTTGAGGTCGCCCCGGCGAGCGGCTTGGTAGATGCGCTGTTGGAGGCGGAAGACCTCCCGCTGGATGTCCTTCCAGGGGAGGGTGCTCCAGTCTTCAGTACGTGGGTTCACGTCTGCCATAAGACCTGACCTCCGTCAGTACCTCTACCTTCCCGTATCCCGGCCCCACGTCAGCGTATCCCAGGCGTTACCCTGGGCCTTGGCTTCTTGGGGCATCCCTCCGCCCGTGGGCATCCGGCCGGTTGCCTACTCCGTCGGTGCGGAGAGCGCACGGGCGGTTATCCCGTTCCGCGTATCCACTTGGCGCGGCTGTAGGTCGGTGCTTTACGCCGGGTCCTGTGTCGAGTGCCGCCTGACTTTCGATGGCAAACCAGGCCGGGAACCGTTCCCTTTTGGGCCTGCCTGATAGCCGGCGTAGGCAGGTTCTGGCTGACGACGCCTCATCACACCTTCACTTGCGTTGACCGTGGCCGCTTGCTCAGCGGGGTCGCCGCGTCCGGCTCGCGACTTACCGCCTTTTCACCCTCGCTTCCGACATTTGATGACCGGCCGCCCGCCGCAGGGTGATGCTGTTGCCCCGGCACCTGGGGCGGTCGGAGTTGACGCCTTTGTGGTTTCGGTGTAATCTTTGGTGGGGGCGTCGCACCGACGTGGATACGCAGTTGTCAAAGATCAGAGTGGCTTGGTGTCCGTTGCTCACCAAGCGCACTCGCGACCTTTGCCGCCCATCCCCCGGCTTGTGCCGGTTTCGGGCGAACGGGTCGCACCACTGCATGAAGCCGACCGCGCCTGGCAGCGCGCGCGAGCAGCAGGGCGTTTGCAGTCGGCGTAGGCTTCAAGGCGGAGGTGGTCTTGCAAAACCGGCGCGGCGGCTTATGCTGGTCGTTGGGCGGCAATAACTACTCACTGGATGAATCTTGAGCAACATGAGGTGAGGAGAAAATGAACATTTCGTCCATCGCCAAACGCTGTTTAGTTCTCGTGTCTGTTGTGATGATTGTTCTGATAGGAGTTCAAAGCGTGTCATCGCATCCAGATGTTCCAGGTACCGATATTTCACTTTCCAGGGATGCGCTATCCCCCACACCTACTCCTTGTCGTCCTGGTGATGGGTGGACATGGGCAAGAGGACCATCAAGGCCCGATGTTGCTGCATCGGTCCGCCAGGCACTTCGTCAAATGGGAGTGGATGCTACAGTTAAGGCCCGAAGTTATGGCGAGATCGACTCGTGTGGCACGTTTAGTATGTTTGGTATTGACTTTGATATAACGGTCAGGGCCGAAACTCGAATGAGCGAAACAGACCGACAGGAACTCGCTGACAGGATTTCCCCAGTACTAGCGAGATTAGGGCAGCCCAGTCTTGGAAGTGCGAGGATCACATTCCTGCCCGACAACACGGTGCTTACCATTAGGCCGCCAATGTCAATTTCAGCCAGCGCGGCCGTCAACCAAGTCCACGAGTTAACCGTCAATGCAAGCTGGCACCAAATTGCCACGGCGGATTCTCCTTCTGGTAGATATACGCACGGGTTTGCATATGACAGTCATCGCAATGTTGCTGTTCTCTTTGGCGGTGACAGTACAGGATACTCGCGCCTGAATGATACCTGGGAGTTTGATGGAGTGCACTGGACACACGTTACCCCTTCGCAGTCACCGCCTGGCAGGGCGAACATCGACCAAGCTCTCGTGTATGACTCCAATCGTAGGCGGGTAGTTCTCTTCGGTGGTCTGGGTACTGGCGACTATCTTAGCGATACTTGGGAGTACGACGGCACAACCTGGATGCAAATTAACACTGCTGTCTCTCCCCCAAGACGCGACTCACATGCTATGGTATTTGATTCTCACCGCAATGTGGCGGTCCTATTTGGTGGTTACAGTAGTTCAGGTTCCCCTCACAATGACACGTGGGAATACGATGGGGTATGGCGCCAAGTGAGTACTTCCCAAGTGCCAGATGAGCGATATCATCATTCTATGGCCTACGACGAGCGACGTGGCGTGGTGATACTGTTTGGTGGTTTAGACAGCAGTGGCTCGATTCTAGGAGATACATGGGAGTATGATGGCTCTGCTTGGTATGAAGTTGCCCCTACTCAGTCGCCACCTGCGCGGCACAATCACAGTATGGCCTATGATGGTGACCGAGGGATCGTGGTCTTGTTTGGAGGAGAAGATGCCAATGGACTGCTTACTGACACGTGGGAATACGATGGGGTAACATGGCGGCAGATAGCAACTGCTCAAACACCCTCGTCTAGGAAGGAAATGCCCTTAATTTTTGATCGGCAGGGGAATAGAATTCTGTTCTTCGGTGGCGGATATTGGGATGGTGGCAACCTGACCACCTTTAGCGAAACTTGGGAATATACTGCAACGTTGTCGTATCAGATTTTTATGCCACTCATTGTGCGCTCATACGCACCGGGGGAGAGTTTTAATCGGAAAGTCTATGTGATTGTTTATGATCCTGTCTTAAGCAACGGACAGTACCTGAGTGACTACTTGGGCTGGAATGACCACAGCGATCTGACCCAAGGAACTATAGATTTTTTCAGGCAGGTCACGAATAACAGGCTGAATTACACCATTGTTTACACGACAATCATTACTGATGGATGGCCGGTGAAAGTGGACGGTTTCCGCTACACTGAAGAAGAATATCTTGCAGTTATCAATGGTCAGAGTCCACCTCACACCCCAGATAATGTCGATTACAATGCGATAGTTAATTCGCCCGAGCTCGACATCTGTGGTAAGGCCAATCGGGGCGAAATAGACGAGGTGTGGATCTACAATGGACCATACTTTGGCTTCTATGAATCTACACTTGTCGGTCCTGGTGCGTATTGGTACAACTCTCCGCCAGTGCCGGGACCTTATGATTGCAATCGATTGATCCCCATAATGGGTCCAAGCCCTGAGCGCAACCTTGATTGTGCAATTCACAATTTCGGTCATCGAGCCGAGGCGACCATGACTCAAGTCTATGGGAGTTGGGAGCAGAACAGAACTGCACACAATTGGGAAAGGTTTGCTTTGGTGAAAGCATTGTCTCCAGACTATTACTATAGCGGGTGCGGAAATATACATTATCCTCCCAACGGCACGAGTGACTATGACTATAGTAACCCTTCTACTGTCCTCTCGAATTGCGACGATTTCGCGAACTACCCCAATTTGGGTGATCCTGCCAACACGGTTAAACCTGTCACATGCTCCGCCTGGAGCTGTGATCAGATCGGTTATCTAGCGTACTGGTTTGGTCATTTGCCATCTAACATTGGTTGCGGTTCCGATGCAGTTGCAAGTAACTGGTGGAAATACTTTGTCGATCCCGCTCTCGCGCTGGATCCGGCTGCTCCATGCCAGTAGATCGGTCAGGTGATCGGGGAGAGAATATGATACATCGCATCAAATACTACATGACTTCAGTCCTGACCTTGTTGAGGCAAGTTGAAAACTGGTACATGCTTCCTTTGCTTGTTGTACGCAAGCGGCCGATGATCATCAATCTGCGGACCGGGTACAAATTCAAAGTGCGCAGCCTGATGGATGCGTGGATTATCAAGGAGACGTGTCTGGATCGTGATTACGAATCAAACAGCGTGTTGATAGAAGATGGTTGGGTGGTGGTAGATATAGGTGCAGGGATTGGAGAGTTCGCCATATTGGTTGGTAAAGAGCATCCTAGTTGTCAGGTTTATGCCTTTGAACCCTTCCCTGAGTCGTTCGATTTGCTTCAAGAAAACTTGCGTCTAAATATGGTAGACAATATTGTGGCTTTTCAATTAGCGGTGGGGTCAAAGTCAGGTAAAATGCTTCTCGCTACGACAGGAGAGGCCGTGCAACATACAACTACGCGCTGTGTTACGCTTGGCGGTACCACCGTAATTGAAGTTCAGGGGCTTTCTTTGGACGAGTTGTTCCAATCAAATGGCATAGAACGTTGTGACTTCCTGAAGATGGATTGTGAGGGATGTGAGTTTGAAGTCCTGCTCAACTCAAGTCCTATGGCTTTGGAGAGGATCAATCATATCTGCTTGGAGTATCACGACGGTTTCACCGAGTTTTCGCATGTGGATTTGGTGAATCACTTGCAGCGGCACGGGTTCCGGGTCAAGATTATGGCTAATCCTGTACACAACTACTTAGGTTTTCTGTATGCCTGTCGGTGATTGTGGACTGCCCAAGTCGCCGCCCAAGTTACGGTAGGGCGGGGCCTCCCGACCCCGCCCCCCGCTACAGAACCGGACGTGACAGTTTCCCGTCATCCGGCTCCTGAGCAACCGGGCCATTGTCATTGGCACTACCGGCGGTGATTACTCATCCGCGCTCGCTTGGTCAATGCACCTAGTACACCACGGCGGAAATCCTTCCGCAGTTTAAGGCCACCGAATGTGAGCCTGAAACGATGCCCAGAAGCGCATCCGGGG
>QMOC01000266.1 GCA_003648085.1 Chloroflexota bacterium | reverse complement strand
TGCACCCGCTCCTTGGCGTAGGCAACGGCTTTCTCGAACGCCCCTTGCGCCAGCCCCACCGCCATCGCTGCGATGGCGATCCGCCCGGCATCCAGCGTGACCAGGAACTGCTTGAACCCCTCGTTCTCCTTGCCCAACAGGTTCTCCGCTGGGATGCGGCAGTCCTCGAAGAAGAGTTCCGAGGTCACGGAGCCTCGCAGCCCCATCTTCTTCTCGTCCCGCCCGGGCTGGAAGCCGGGAGTGCCTTTTTCGATGATGAACGAGGAGATGCCCCGTGTGCCCTTCTCGGGGTCGGTCTTGGCCGTGATGACGACCACGTCGGCGATGGAGCCATTGGTGATGAAGATCTTCTGGCCGTTGATGACCCACTCATCGCCATCGCGGACGGCGCGGGTGCGCGTGGCCCCGGCATCGGAGCCGGCCTGGGGCTCGGTCAGGCCGAAAGCGCCGATCTTCTCCCCGCGTGCCAGCGGCACCAGGTACTTCCGCTTCTGCTCCTCGGTGCCGAATAGGTAGATGGGCTCGCAGCAGAGGGAGGTGTGGGCGTCCAGCATTATGGCCATAGAGCCGGAGACGCGGGCGATCTCCTCCAGCGCGATGACCAGGCTCATATAGTCGCAGCCGGAGCCGCCGTACTCCTCCGGGAACGGAAGGCCCAGGATGCCCAGTTCGCCCATGCGGCGGAAGAGATCGTCGGGGAACCGGTCTGTCTCGTCCATCTCCTCGGCGCGGGGTGCGATCTCCTTCTCGGCGAACTCCCGCACCATGCGGCGGATCATGCGGTGTTCTTCGGTCAGTTGGAAGTCCATCGTTTTGCTCCTTGTTTATTTCCCAATCACCATCCCCGTCGGGTCAATCTCACGCAGGATGCGGCGCACCTGTGGTGACGGTGGCTCAGTTGTGCCCACCTGGTCCGGGATGATGAGTTCGAAGGCGCTGTTGGCGCAGATGTCGTCCACCGTGACGCCGGGGTGGGTTGCCAGGAGCCGCATACGCTTGCTATCCTCGTCGAAGTCGTACAGCCCCAGTTGGGTGATGACGCGGTAGGGGCCACTGCCCGCCGGCAGTCCGGCCCGCTCGCGAGCCCCAGGCCCGTCCAGGTAGCCCGGCGTGGTGAGGAAGTCCAGATGCTCCACAAAGCGGCGCTTATCCTGGCGCATGACGATGATGGTGCGCCAGCAGAAGGAGCCAATGTCGTTAGCCCCGCCGCTGCCAGGGAGCCGTACCAAGGGGTGATCCCACTCGCCGATGACGGTCGTGTTGAGATTGCCGTAGGGATCAATCTGTGCCGCGCCCAGGAAGCCGTAATCCACATAGCCGGCCTGCCCCGCCGACATCACTTCGTGCATGCTGGAGGCGGCCACGGCCCGGTAGAAGGTGCGGCTATCGCCGACGGAGATGGGCAGCACTGGCACCTGCGGGCCGATGCCGCCCGCCTCGAAGATAATGAGCAAGTTGGGCGCGTGGGTGCGCTGGGCCAGCATTGCCGCGATCATCGGCAGCCCGGTGCCGACGAAGACCGATTTGCCGTCCTCCAGCAGCCCGGCCGCGACATAGGCGAGTAGTTCGGTGGGGGTGTAGTCCTCGTTCATTTCTTCTCCTCCAACCAGGGCGCGCGCAGCGGAGCCTCCAGATGCTCCACCTGGCGCAGGTACTCCAGCCGCTCCTCTCCCCCAATTAACTCCAGATACTCGGCGAAGTCCTCAACACTGTAGACATACCTCTCGAAGTACTCGGCCGCGCCCTCATCCGTCTTCGAGAGGCGCAGCCATTCGCCGATGTGGTCCTCGTCGAAGTAGTACCGGTCGGGCATCAGCGTGGGATGCGCGCCGTAGGGCGCCTCGATGACGGCGTCCACCAGGTAGTAGGGGATGAGCGTGCGCCAGGGCTGACTGCGGATCATTTCCTCGTCCACGATCTCCTCGGTGGTGATGATCAGCCTGCGGGCGGCGCGGGCCAGTTCAAAGTCCTCGACGGCAATGCCGTCAACCTGGCAATTGCCATACTTGTCGCAGCGGTGGACGTGCATCAGCACCACGTCGGGGTAGCAGGCAGGAAGAAGTGCGATGGGCTTGCCGCTGAAGGGGTCCTCGATGACTTTTGCGGAACTGTGGGCCAGCGTGTCGGTGCCGAGCATCACCCGGGTGGGGATGAAGGGTAGCCCCATCGCGGCGGCCAGGAAGCGCCACTGGTAGCCGGCGTTGCTGATCTCGGCCACTACCTGGCAGCGTCCGCTCTCGACGGCGCGACGCGAGGCGGGAGAGAGCCCACGCAGTTCGTGCCCGAAGGCGTAGGCCACCTCGATGCGGCAGACAGCGCCGGCGGCAATGAGGACATCGGAGTCGTGGACGGCAGTCTTGCCGCAGAAGGTAAGGTCGCGCTTGTGCTGGCGGATGATCTCGTAGATGGCGGCCATCGAAACACGGATGTGGCCGAAGCCACCACAGGCGATGATAGCCCCATCGGGCACGTATCGGGCGATCGCCTCGCGCAGCGTGGTGCGTTTGTCTTCCAGGGCGCGTGACTTGTGGGCAGCGACCCAGGCGCGGTGTTCGTCCGGGTCGTGCCAGCCAATCAGTTCGCCTTGACCTGTTTGTAGAATATCCACCTTATCTTCCTCCAGACGTTTGACTACGATGTCGTAGCCCCTGCCGCGGACAACGAGGACGGGGCGACGGGCTTCGGCCGGGTTCTGCCCATAGACCCGTCGCCCCGCGAATCCGTTACTGTCCTGGAATTCGCGTTCTACACCGGCTTGAAGTACGCGATGTCCAAGATGCTTCCCTTCCGCTCCGCTTTGTCCTTAAAAACGGCCTCCACGCACATCCCTATGCAGACTTGGTCAGGCTTGACCTCACCCAAGTAGTGCACCAGGCCGCCGTCGGTGCCATCCAGGTGCACGAAGGCCAGGGCGCGCGGCTCCGGGAGCGGGTTGCCGTCCAGATCCAGGTGGACTATGGTAAAAGTGTGCACCCGGCCGGTGGCTGGCACCTCGACCCACTCCTCCAGGTGGGCGAAGCACCGCTCGCAGTAGAGGCGCGGCGGGACGTAGGTGATGCCGCAGGTCGGGCAGACGGTGCCCAGGAACCGGCCATTCTCCTGAATCTCACGGAAGAACTTCTCTCCGGCGATGCCGACGGTATAGCGGCCCTGGGTAGGCATATCTCCTTCCCAGGCCAGGGCGTCGTGCAAATGTTCGATTCGGTGCAATACACTCATCTCTGCCCTCCTCTACTCCAGCGGCTTAAAGTAGGCGATGTCGGTGATGGCGCCGATGCGCTCCTCGGCCGGCTTCCACACCGCTTGCACCCGCATGCCGATCTTGACCGCTTCCGGCTCCACCTCGCCCAGCAGATGCATGATGCCCATCCCGGGTGAAGCGCCGTCAATCGCGATGACGGCCGGAATCTGCGGCTTCTCCAGCCGGATCATATCCCAGGTGACGTAGCACAGCGAGTAGGTGATGACGGTGCCGGTGTCCTGGAGGGGCACCCAGCGGTCGGTGGCACAGAAGCACTGCTCGCAGAACATACGGGGCGGGATCATCACCCGGCGGCACTCGGGACAACTGCGCCCGATCAGCCGGCCCGCTTTCAATTCTTGCAGGTAGCGGCCGATGGCCACGCCGGCATCCCAGGCATAGCGGGCGTTGGGATCCCACGTCTCAAAGAGGACGCGGCCTTCCTCGAAATCCTTGCTGCGAAGGTATACGGTATCGTACACGTGCTCTCTCATTTCTTGCCTCCTGCTTCCTGCATCCTCACTAAACACCCATCACAACCACGGTGCCGACCTGCATCAGGTCGCCCCAGGCCTGGGCCAGGCCGCGCTTGGGCTGGCCGGGCACCTGGCGGGCGCCCGCCTCCCCCCGCAACTGCCAGAAGATCTCGGCCACCTTCATCAGGCCGGCGGCGGCAATGGGATTGCCCACTCCCAGCAGCCCCCCTGAAGGGCAGACGGGCAGGTCGCCATCCCGCTGTGTGACGCCTGCTGCGGTGGCTTCGGGGGCCTTCCCCTTGTCGAACAGCATCAGCCCTTCCAGGTGGTGCAGTTCCTTGTAGTCGAAGGGGTCATAGGGCTCGACGATGTGAATCTGCTTGCGCGGCTCGGTAATGCCGGCCATCTTGTAGGCCATCCGCGCCGCCTCCTCGACGTAGACGGGGTAGGAGAGGTCGCGATTGGTCCAGTAGGCGGTGTCGAGTGACCAGCCCACTCCCTCGATCCAGACCGGCTTATCGGTCACGCGGCGGGCGACGTGCTCCGCGCACATCACGAGGGCAACAGCACCGTCGGTGACGGGGCTGACGTCCAGCCGCTGCACCGGCCAGGCCAGCACCTCGGAATTGAGTACGTCTTCGACGGTGATGTTAGGGTCGCCCAGCAGTGCGGCGGGATGGTCGGCGGCGTTGCGCTTGTTCTTGACCGAGACAAGCGCGATGTCCCGCTTATCCAGCCCATAGCGGCTCATATAGGCGTTCATCTCTAGCGCGAAGATCCAGAGCAGGTTCGGCCACAGCGGCCGCTCGGTGGTATGGTCGAAGATGGTGAGAAAAGCCCCCTGCGGGTGGGGCTGGCAGGAGGACATTTTCTCCTCGCAGACGACCAGGACGGTATCGAAGAGGCCGCTGGCGACGTGGTACCAGCCCTGGAGCACGGAGAAAACGCCCGTGCCCCCGCCGACGTAGCCGCGCATCACCGGCTTGCCCCAGGCCCCGCACCCGTCGGAGAGGTACTCGCTTTTCATGTGCACGCTGTCAAAG
>QMOC01000265.1 GCA_003648085.1 Chloroflexota bacterium | reverse complement strand
GGCATGCAGCGCATGGTCGAGGTCGGCCGCACGCTGATGACCGACCCTAAGCTGATCCTGGTGGACGAGCCAACAGCCGGGCTGGCTAAATTGCTGTCCGAAGAGGTGTATGAGATGCTCACCCGCCTGCGGGATGAGGAAGGGATAACTATCATTCTGGTGGATCAAGAGATTCGCCAGGCGCTGAAGATTGCCGACTACGTCTACGTGCTGGAACTGGGCCGCAACCGCTTCGAAGGGCCGGTCGAGGAATTCACGGATTTGAAGAAGGCATTCTGGGCGTAGGGTTGGCACCGGAAGCCGCAACTTGTTGCGGAATGGCCTGAACGAATGTTCCCGTGGCTGGTCAGGTATCCAGAACAGGTTCGGGCATCCACTTATGCAGCACCCTGCTGCTGCCAAATAGCATAACAAATTCAGGAGTCTACCATGTTAGTCAAAGAGCGCATGACACTGCATCCGCTGACGATGGAGCCCACGGCGTCCATCACAGAGGCGCACCGGTACATGAAAGAAAACCACATCCGCCATCTACCCATCGTGGACAGCAAAGGCAAAATGGTGGGACTGATCACCAGAGAGACGCTGATGCAGGCGATGCCTTCGTCGGTGACCACGCTCAGCATCTGGGAGATGAACTATGCGCTGAACAAGGTCAAGGTCCGCGACGTTATGGTGCGGGATATAATCACTGTGGAAGAGGACATGCCTATCGAGCAGGCAGCCCGCATTATGACCGAGAACAAGATTGGCTGTTTGCCGGTGATGCGTAACGGTTCCCTCGTGGGCATCATCACCGACACCGACATGCTCTCCACGCTGATGGAACTTATGGGCGCCCGGCAGGCAGGAGTGCGGATCACCCTCCAGGCCCCTGACGTTCCAGGAGCATTGGCCAAGATCACAGCGGCAATTGCAGAGCAAGGTGGAGACATCGCTGCATGTGGCACCTATCCGGCCGAAGAGGCGCTGAAGTTCAACGTTGTCCTCAGGGTCAGACACGTCTCACAGGGCGATTTGGTCGCCAGGCTGCGCGAACTCGAGGAGGTTGAGGTACTGGATGTGAGGATGGGTTAGTCAAATCCCAAATCCCAGATTTCAAAAGGAGGCACTCGTGACCGAGGTTAAAGGGGGCTCGGAAGAACCGGCACCAGACGAGCTATGGGAATACGACCGTCAGGTCTACTGCATCCTGCGGGAGAGCCAGGATGTGGAGGAGGGACGAACTGCACTGTTCAATTACCTTAAAGACCTGGAGTGGAAGTATCGCTGTGGGGAAGTGGATGCACATAAACTGGAGTACGCCACGGCTATAGAAGCGTTGCGCGTTTTCAGCAACCTCATCTCTCCCCGCAATGAGGAGATCGCCGGGTTTAGCACGCTGGAATACCTGTGGCGACTGGCCAACGGACGGTTGGGACCAGACGACGGTCCCTCCCCCGGCTTCATTGAGGAGTTCAAGCACTTGCTGAAGGCGATCAACGGGCAGGCCGGGCTGTCTGATGGTTGGTTGGGGCCAGTCCTGGCCGACGAAGGCGTGGAACCGGTGGATTTCGCGGCCATCGCGGGACGGGCGGCCGGCGTCGCCCGCTCGGACTTCCTCGACCACGTGAATGAGAAGGTGACAGAGTGGCTAAACCGGCACCCGACCGGCCTGGACCCCGACCTGATCGCCAAACGGGAACGAAACCGGCAGAGGATCATAGACTTCTTCGACGCCACGTTGGAGCATTGGTACAACCACCGCTGGCAACTGAAGTACATCTTCAAGGGCAAGGAGGGGCTGGAGCGTCTTCAGCAACTCGTCCCCCTGACAGACGAGGAGGTCGAGGCGATCCGGCTGTGCGTGGAGTACGACATTCCCTTCGGCATCACCCCCTACTATCTCTCCCTCTTCGACTTTGACTCGACCGAGCGGAAAGAGGATGCCCAGGTCAGATCGCAGGTCATCCCGCCTCTGCACTACGTCGAGCGGATGATGGAGCACCGGGATGACCGGGAGTATTACTTCGATTTTATGGGCGAGCACGACACCTCCCCCATTGACTTGGTGACCCGGCGCTACGCCACCGTCGCCATCATCAAGCCTTTCGACACCTGCCCCCAGATTTGCGTCTACTGTCAGCGGAACTGGGAGATCACCGGCCCGATGATGCCCAAGGCAATGGCCTCTGCGGAGCGATTGGACGCTGCGCTCGATTGGTTTGCCGCTCACCCCGCGATACGTGACATCCTCATCACCGGCGGCGACCCCCTATTTATGAGCGACCGTATGATCCGGCGGATGATGGAACGCCTGAGCCGCATGGAGCACATCATCAATATCCGCTGGGCGACGCGGGCGCCGGTGACGATGCCCATGCGTATTACGGACGAGTTGGCGGAGATGCTGGGGAAGTACATCGAGCCCGGCCGCAGAAACGTGTGCTTTGTCACCCACATCGAGAGCGCGGCGGAGATCACGCCCGACCTGGCCGCTGCGGTCTACAAATTGCGCCGGCAGGGCATCTACGTCTACAATCAGCAGGTCTTCACGCTGAACACCAGCCGGCGCTTCCAGACTGTGGCCAACCGCATCGCGATGAAGAAAGTCGGTGTGGATCCCTACTACACCTTCTACCCCAAGGGGAAGGAGGAGACGAAGGATTATCTGACGCCGCTGGCGCGCATCGCCCAGGAGCGCAAGGAGGAGGCGCGGTTACTCCCGGGCATATTCCGCACCGACGAGCCGGTGTTCAACGTCCCCCGACTGGGGAAGAACCACATCCGGGCTTGGCAGGACCGGGAACTGATCGCCATCCGTCCCGATGGTCGCCGCGTGTACCTCTGGCATCCGTGGGAGAAGGGCATCACTCCGATGGAGCCCTGGCCCTACGTGGACAATTCGATCTACGAGTACCTGCAGCGGCTGGAGGAGATCGGGGAGGACCCGAAGGACTACGAAAGCATCTGGTACTATTACTAGAGTAGAGCAAGTTGCCAAGGAGTTATTCTATCCCTTCCAACGCAATCCAGGATTTTGCCAGCGCATTGACACCCTGGCGAAACAACACGGCGTTGCCGTCGTCGGCACAGGCATCAATCCGGGCTTCGTGATGGACGTCTTGCCCTTGTGCCTCACCGGCGTGTGCACCGAAGTCAACAAGATTATTGTCACCCGCGTGGTTGACGCCGGTCGGCGCCGGTTACCGCTGCAAAGGAAGATCGGTGCTGGCATCTCCCGCCGGGAATTCGAAGAGAGGCTGGCGGCGGGCAACTTCGGTCACATTGGCTTGCGCGGTTGGTGCTCGATCTGCAAATGCGTGTCGGCGCTCAGGAGCAATACGATAGTGTGGAGATCGTCGGGGAGCCACCGTTCTCTATGCGCATCGAAGGCGGCATCTTTGGTGACACCGCCACCGTCGGCGCGTTGGTTAACACCATCCCGAAAATCATCAAGGCCCAACCCGGCCTACGAACGGTGATGGAGTTGCCGGTGCCCTCTGCGTCTGTGGCACTTCACGTTTGACGTTTCACGTTTCACTTTTCACGTTTGACGTCTCACGCCTCACGTCCGTCCTCTCCACGCAGACGATCCCCAATTGCTCCAGTTCCTCCAACACCGGCTCGTAAATCTCCGGGAGGACGGGGATGTGGACGCCGGTCAAGTTGATCTTCCCTTCCAGGATCAGCCGGGCGCCGATGGCCGCCGGTAGCCCCACCGTGCGGGCCATCGCCGTATCCCCACCCGGCTCGCCGTAGTCAATCAGCGTCGAGGTGATGTGCTCCCGGTGGTCCGGGTACGCGGCGACGAACTCGTGTACCAAGACCACCAGGTCCCGCTCCCCATCGCGATAGCCCATCCTGAGCAGCATTTGGTCGGCCAGGACGTCCAGCAGCGTCGTCTTGTTGGAGACGAGAACGTCGTCCAGCAGCCCCAGCCACTCCAGCGCCATCATCACCCCGGAGTTGGGGGAGAGGTTGAGGAAGGCCGCCAGATTGGCCTCGAGATTAACCGTATCCTCACTTCCGATGAGTTCCGCCATCACCTGCCGGAAGGTCCGGCCGGGGAGGTCAGGCCGCTCGTCCAGACTGAAGTAGCCCAGTTGGTTCAGTTTCTGCATCACATCGCACCAGCCCAGGTTGCGCAGCGTGCCCCGGTACATCGTATCAGTCTCCGGGATACCGTACAGGTCAATGTAGGGAAGCGAATCGCGGTTGGGGTAGGCCTCGAAGTCGCCCAGCCCCTCGACCCAGGTGACGAAGTGGGTGGCGAAGAGGCGGGCGTTGGGGATCTCGACGATGCGCCCGTTTTCTTTGTAGCGAGCGTCGTTGCGCCCCGCCAGCACCACCCCGCGCGGGCTCCAGGAGAACTTGTAGCCCAGGGGATTGTCGTTGGCGTCGGGGGCTGGCAGGCCACCGCAGTAGGAGCGGAACGACTTGACTTCCCCGCCGGAAGCGTGCACGCGGTGGATGACACGCATAGCCGACATGTGATCAATGCCGGGGTCGAGGCCGATTTCGTTGAGCAGGATGACACCCGCCTCCCGCGCCGCACCGTCCAGCGCCCGCATCTCGTCTTTCACGTAGGAAGTGGTGACCAGGTGACAGCCGTGGCGGACGCACTGCTCGGCCACCTGGACGTGGTAGATGTAGGGAAGCAGGCTGACGGCCAGGTCGGCCTGCGCGACCAAGTCGCCCAGCGCCGCGCCATCCTTCGTGACATCGAACGGGATGGCCTTCCCCTGTGGATGGTCGCCGACCAGTGCTTCGGCCTTGCTGACCGTGCGGCTGGCGACTG
>QMOC01000264.1 GCA_003648085.1 Chloroflexota bacterium | reverse complement strand
TGGGGCTGATGGATGTGGCGGTCCGCCGCAACGCCTTCGGTCGTCAGGTGGAGAGTTTCGAGGCCGACCTGGAAGTGCCTGCACTGGGAGAACCGCCTTTCCACGCCGTCTTCATCCGCGCCCCGGTTGTCACATCCATCGGAGAAGGAGTGGAGGTATTGACCAGATTGGAAGGTGGGGCGATAGTAGCGGTGCGGCAGGGCAACCTGCTGGCGACTGCCTTCCATCCCGAATTAACGGACGATGAGCGCTTTCACCGGTACTTCCTAAACTTGTAACTGCGCAGCCATCCCCAGAGCGTTGAAATATATTCTTTAGGGCGCAGATGAACGCTGATAAACGCTGCTTTTTTGATCTTATCTGCGAAAATCTGCGTGAATCTGCGTCCGCTTCTGAGTTCGGCGGGGTGGCTGAGTAGTCAACCTAAGGAATTTGCAACAGTAGGGAATGAGTTACTACAACCATATCACTGATGATCTAGATGCTTTGCTGGCCGTGTTGCCAGATGATATCCGCGCTGCCTTGCAGCGCATCGGCCGGCGGGACGAACTGCTGGAGGTGATCCTGGACCTGGGCCGCGTGCCCACCGCTCGCTACACCGACGGAGAGGTGGTGCTGCGGGACACAGAGGTCACTCGGGAGGAGATTCAATACGTAGTAGACCGAGTGGGGGAATTCGACGCCGACAACCGGGCCGGCATTGCCCGCACCCTCCACCGTATCGCCGCTATCCGCAACCGCAGGGGAGACATCGTCGGCCTCACCTGCCGGGTGGGCCGCGCCGTCTACGGCACCATCGCCATCATCCAGGACATCATCGAAAGCGGCAAGAGCATCCTCCTGCTCGGGAGACCTGGTGTCGGCAAGACCACGATGCTGCGGGAAGCGGCCCGGGTACTGGCGGAGAAGAAGCGCGTTGTCATCGTGGACACCTCCAATGAGATCGGCGGCGACGGGGACATCCCCCACCCTGCCGTTGGTCGTGCCCGCCGTATGCAAGTGGAGATGCCCTCCCTCCAGCACGAGGTGATGATCGAGGCAGTGGAGAACCACAACCCTGAAGTCATCATCATTGACGAGATTGGACGGGAATTGGAGGCGCAAGCGGCACGTACCATTGCTGAGCGCGGAGTGCAGTTGATCGCCACCGCCCACGGCAATACGCTGGACAATCTCTTGCTCAACCCCACCCTGTCCGACCTGGTGGGCGGCGTCGAAAGCGTGACCCTCTCCGACGAGGAGGCTCGCCGCCGGGGCACCCAGAAAACGATTCTGGAACGACGTGCCCCGCCCACCTTCGACGTGCTGATCGAGATTCAAGATCGGCAGCGGCTTCTCATCCACCACAGCGTGGCGGAGTCGGTGGACGCACTGCTCCGAGGCCGACCACTGCAAGCGGAACTGCGCTATCGGGACGCCAGCGGGGAAATCCACACCGAGAAGGCCGTCCCGCTCTCCCTGGAGGAGCGAGAGAGTGGACGTGCTGATGTTCTGCCTCCCGCTCCCGTTCCTGCGGTGACGGAAGCACGGGAACCGGTACGCGTCTTCGCCTACGGCATCGCCCGCAACCGGTTGGAACGGGCTGCCCGGCGCATGCACGTGCCCGTCTATCTGGTGAATGACCTCGGGCAGGCTGGGGTGTTGATCACTACGAAGGGTTTCTACCGTAAGCGCCCTCGCCTGGTCGTGGATGCGGAGCGGCAAGGACTGCCCATCTACGTCCTGCGGGCCAACACCGTTGCCCAGATGGAGGCGGCTCTGAGTGACATCTTTGACCTGGAGACCGTGCCCCCTGACCCGCTGCGCCGGGCACTGCAGGAAGCGGAGGAAGCCATCCGACAGGTGTTAGGAGGAATACCAGAAGTGGAACTCTCCCCCCAGAATGCCTACATCCGCCGCCGCCAACATGAACTGGCACGGGCCGCCAACCTGGCATCGGAATCACTGGGAAAAGAGCCTCGCCGCCGGGTGCGTATCTATCGGGAGGAGTAACCAGTTGTGTTCATCACCCTCGAAGGTCCCGACGGCAGTGGTAAGACCACGCAGGCCCGCCTGCTGGCAGAGTGGTTGCGCAAGCAAGGCTACGATGTGGTATTGACGCGGGAGCCGGGCGGTACCCACATCGGCGACCAGATTCGCGCCGTGCTCCACGATCCGCGCAACGCCGAAATGGACGCTCGGACCGAGATTCTGCTCTACTCCGCCTCCCGCGCCCAACACGTGGCCCAACGCATCCGACCGACTTTGGCTGCCGGCAAGATCGTGATCAGCGATCGTTACGCCGATAGCACACTGGCTTATCAGGGATATGGCCGGGGGCTCGACCTGGAGATACTGCGGGCGATCACCGCTTTCGCCACCGGGGGCCTCACGCCCGACCTGACGCTCTACCTCGACGTCGCGCCCCAGGAGGGCTTGCAGCGTCGGCGGCTGGGTGGAGAAGAGTGGAACCGCCTGGACGCGGAGGCGCTGGAGTTCCACCGGCGGGTGCGGGCCGGCTACATGGAACTGGTCAGACAGGAGCCGGAGCGCTGGGCGGTGATAGACGGTGCCCGCTCAGTGGAGGAGGTGCAAGCCGAAATCAGGGCGCTGGTACAGGCGAAACTGGATCAAGCAAAGCGTGATGGGTGAAGGGTAGTTTGACGTTTCACGTTTCAGATCTCACCCAGCCCACTACCGAAATCCTCACCGCCTTCGCCCATCAGTTCCGGCATTGACTTCTCGATCTCTTCTGGACTCTCGCCGGCCTCCAGCCGCCCCACGACCTCGTCGAACTCCGGTCCCAGGTCTTCTCCAATCTCCTGGCTCATCTTGCGCATCCAGCGCCCCAGACTCCGGGGGTCATTTTCGTCGAAGTCGGGAAAGTCGCTGAAGTCGGCCAGGTCATCCAGACGGCTTTCCTCGGAGCGGACGAGGCGAACGCGAGACACCAGGCGAGTGAGGCTGGTCCCGCCGCAACGAGGACAGGTCGGCGTCCCCTCCTCGGCCTCAGAGAAGGTGCGCCAGAAAATCGAAACACGGCGTCTGCAGTCGTGACAACGGTACTCGTAGATCGGCATGTCACCCTCCGACGATGGTAGATTGGTAAATGGTAGATTGGTAAATTGGGAAACTGGCAGTTGATCCCCAATCTACCAATTTATCAGTATACCAATTTACCTGAACACTGCAAGTGGGAGCAACCTGTGGAGGAACGCAGTCTAGTTTGTGGTGCAAAACAAGGCCGGAGGCCCGGCTTCAGCCGGGAAAACCTCGATAAATCGGGGCCTCCGTCGAGTTTGGCACCGAGAACTAGTCTATACAATCTCAAGCCTCAGCCCTTGCTGATCGTCATCTCGGGTCCGGCGGGGGTAGGGAAGGACAGCCTGATCCAGCGTATGAACGAGCGCGGCTGCCCATTCCACTTCGTCGTCACTGCCACCGACCGCCCCCAGCGCCCTGGGGAGACCCACGGCGTGGATTATTTCTTCCTCACCAGCGAGGAATTCACCCGAATGATCGAACAGGACGAACTGCTGGAGCACGCCATCGTCTACGGCCAGCACAAGGGCATTCCCAAACAGCAGGTGCGCGAGGCATTGGCCTCCGGCAAAGACGTGATCATGCGGGTGGACGTGCAGGGGGCAGCCACCATCCGTCGCCTGGCCCCGGAGGCCGTGCTGATCTTCCTGACCGCTTCTTCGGAGGAAGAACTGGAGCGGCGGCTGCGCGGTCGGGGAGCCGATTCACCCGAGCAACTCCAGAGGCGCGTTGCCACCGCCCGCGAGGAGATGAAACGGCTGCCTGAGTTCGATTACGTCGTCGTCAATCGGGATGGAGAATTGGACCGGGCGGTGGACGACGTACTCGCGATTATCAGGGCTGAGCATTGCCGTACCAAGCCCCGGGTAGTGAAACTATGAGCAGACGAGGCCCCCTTGAGGTACACGTTGGTGACAGAGTACGTATGCGCAAGCCCCACCCCTGTGGGGGATACGAGTGGGAGGTGACGCGCATTGGGGCCGACATTCGATTGCGCTGCCTGACCTGCGGACGGCGCGTGATGCTCCCGCGTAGCAAGTTCGAGAAGCGGGTGAAAGCGATACTGACCGCGGAAGACGATGAATCGGCGCGCTAAGCGGTTGCTCCTCGTATTCTCCGATACAGGCGGTGGACATCGCAGCGCCGCTTATGCGCTGGCCGAGACACTGCAGAACCTCTACGGTGAGGCAGCCCAGGTCGAACTTGTGGACGCACTAACCGATTACGCTCCCTGGCCTCTCCGCGATCTGCCGCGCCTCTATCCACAAATGGTCAAACTGAAAGGCCGGCCCTGGGCGCTCGGCTGGCATCTCTCCGATGGATCGCGCCGGGTCAAGGTGCTTATAAGAGGCTGGTGGCCGTTGATACGCGCAGCAGTTTTGCGTCTCCTGCACGACCATCCCGCCGATGTCATCGTCTCCTGTCACCCGGTCTTCAACCATCCGCTTCTGCTGGCCCTGAGCCAAACCGGAGACGGAACACCTCTGATCACGCTGGTAGTTGACCTGATAGCCGCCCACGCCTTCTGGTTCGCGCCAGAGGTGACCCGCTGCCTTGTGCCGACCGAAAGGGCCCGCCAACGAGCCTTGGCCTATGGGATGCCGGCAGAGCGCGTCTTAGTTACCGGATTGCCGGTGAGTCCGCGCTTCGTCGCGGCCGCACAAGAGGACCCCATCGCTATGCGACAGCGGTTGGGGCTGGAGCCGGACCTGCCGGTGGTGCTCATAATGGGCGGGGCAGAGGGGATGGGGCCGCTGCATCGCCTGTGCCGGGCGATAGTCCATAGCGG
>QMOC01000263.1 GCA_003648085.1 Chloroflexota bacterium | reverse complement strand
CTCTCCCGACGATGCCCGCCGGGGCATGAAGGGCCCTGGCTACGGAGCGGTGCCTGGTGAAGCGGGCTTTTCCAGGGCGATTGATCGCCCGCTGTTACGTAGCCCGGTGACTGCAAGCGCAGATTGAACGTTTACGGCATACGATTGCCGATTGGGTGGGATTATGAGGGAATCTCCTCGCCGTCCCTGGCTTCCTCTGCTGTTGTTCGTCCTCGGACTGTTGCTTCTGGTACTCCACGAATCTGGCTATCTGACCCCCGTGGAGAATGCACTCCACTATGTGCTTGACCCCCTGCAACGTGCATTCTCGAGCGCGGTGGAGGTCACGGGCGGTCTGTTCCAGACAGTGCGTGAAGTGCGCGCTCTGCGCGCTCAGGTCGAGGAACTGCAGGCGCGGGTGGATGCTCTGACGGTCGAGAACGTGCGCTTGCGAGAGTACGAGGCCGAGGTTGAACAATACCGTGCCTTGCTGAATTTCGTCGGTGAATATCCGGTCTCGGCCTATTTGGGTGCCGATGTGGTCGGGCGTGAGGCGTGTGGCGTCTCCCCATGTGGGGAGGTGGTAGGCACGGAGCCGAATCCCTACCTGCGCTACGTCACCATCAATGTGGGAACGCAACAGGGAGTGGAAGTGGAGATGCCGGTCGTCAGTGGCGGAGCCGCGCTGGTAGGGCGGGTCGCGCAGGTGGGCCCCCGCACGGCTAAAGTGCAACTGCTCACCGACCCCAATAGCGCTATCGCTGCTCTCCTACAAACTTCCCGTCTCACCGGTCTGGTCGTGGGGCAATCGGATGGAACGCTGCGTATGGAGTATATCTCCCAGGAGGGAAGCGTCAGCGTCGGCGACATTGTGCTGACCTCCGGGCTGGGTGGCTCTATGCCTAGAGGATTGGTCATTGGCCAGGTGACCGAGGTGGAGCAGATTGACCACGCGCTGTTCCAGACTGCTATCGTGCGTCCGGCGGTGGACTTCTCGCGGCTGGAGGTAGTGCTGGTGATTACCGCGTTTGAGCAGATTCCCGTTGAAGAGCCTCCATCCGAGGAGCCATAACGTCGTGCATTATGTCTCACCTTTCACGCCAGGAGGTGTGAGATCAATCTTTACTTGACCATCCCTCTTCTGACCGGCGTAGCCTTGACCCAAAGTGTCTGGCTATCACGGGTGAATCTATGGGGGGCGCGACCCGATTTGATGCTGCTGGTCGTGCTCGTCTGGGCCGTAGTACGCGGTGTGGATGAGGGACTGATGTGGGGCTTTGTGGGCGGGCTGGTCGTTGATCTGCTTTCCGGGGGGCCGCTGGGCGCGACCCCGTTGGCCTTGTTGGCGGTGGCGCTCCTGGCCGGGCAACCCTGGGGGCAAGGGCTAGGCTCGTCCGTGGCACGGCTCCTGTTTCTGGCGCTTGTCGGAGTCGTGGTCTACCATCTGGTCTTGCTGATCGTTCTGGCCTCGATGGGGTACAGGGTGGATTGGGGATTCGCGCTGATGCGGGTAGCAGGCCCTTCGGCGTTGCTCAACGCAATACTGGCTCCGTTCGTCCGGCAGCCACTGGCCTGGCTGGAGAGAAGAACCCGGCGGGAGGGATTCGCGCTATGACACGGCACGAGGTGTCGCAACGGGTCGCTCAGAGCCGCTGGCAGGCGCGCTGGGCAGCAATCAAAGGGGCACCTCGGGTCGTCGCGCTGTGCCTGTTGATTCTATGCATCTTCGGGATTTTCAGCCTGCGACTGTGGAATCTACAGTTTGTGCAGGGCGAGGCCTACCGCGTGCGGGCGGATCGGCAGCGGCTGCGACCGGTCACTATTCCCACTACTCGGGGTATCATCTACGACCGCGATGGCACGCCGTTGGTACGCAACATCCCCAGTTTCGACATCGCCATCGTCCCTGCCTACCTGCCCGACGATGAGGATGAGGCGGAGGCCGTGCTCATTCGCTTGGCCATGCTGCTCGACATGCCCTATACCACGGCCGGAACGCACGAGGGCGGAGAGGATCCGCCACCTGGTTTACGCGAAATGGTGAAAGAGGCAGTGGATAGCGGGGCCCTCTATCGCCCATTGGTGGTCAAGCGAGGGGTGGAGCGGGATACAGCGTTGCTGGTGAAGCAGGAAGCGATGGTCTTGCCTGGTGTGTTGGTCGAGGTAGAGCCGGTGCGCGCTTACCTCTATGGCCCGTTGGTATCGCAGGTGCTGGGATACCTGTTGCCCATCCCCGAAGAGAATGAGGAGGAATACGTTGCACAAGGCTACGATCCAGCCACGGATCGCATCGGCGTTGCCGGCGTTGAGGCGACCTATGAGGAGGCCTTGCGCGGGAGGAAGGGCGAGCAGATTGTCGAGGAGGACGTAGTCGGCCAGGTTATTCGCGTGGTTGAGGAACGGGCCGCACCGCTGCCCGGCGATAATGTCTATCTGACGCTCGATCTCGATCTGCAGCAGTTCGTCGAAGAAGCACTACGGCGCGGAATGGCGCAGCCGAACGTGAACTCGCCACGCGGGGTGGCGATCGTGATGAACCCACAGACGGGAGAGATCCTGGCGCTGGTCAGCCTGCCTACCTATGATAACAACATCTTCACCCAGGGTCCCTCGGCGCAAGATCTGCAGACCCTGTATGATAATCCTCACCGGCCTCTGCTCAATCACGCCATCTCAGACCGCCTGCCACCCGGGTCAACGTTCAAGATCGTGGTGGCGGCGGCTGCCCTTCAAGAGGGGGTGCTGACGCCACGCACGCGCCTTACCTGCCCCGGTAAGATTGTCGTGCCCAACAAGTACTATCCCAACGACCCCGGTCAGGCGCAGCCTTTCTACTGTTGGAACCGGCATGGCCACGGCTCACTGGATGTGGTAGGTGGCATTGCCCAATCGTGCGATATTTTCTTCTACAAAGTCGGCGGCGGCTTCGAGGAGACGGGCTTCGAGGGATTGGGCGTGGAGCGTATTGCCCACTACGCCCGATTGTTTGGCTTTGGCGAGCCGACCGGCGTTGAGTTGACGGCCGAGATCAGCGGCACGGTACCCACGGCGACCTGGAAGCGGCTCACCTATGGCGAGTCCTGGTCCACTGGGGATACGTATAACCTGGCAATTGGGCAGGGCTACCTCGAAGTAACACCGCTACAGATGCTCAACGCCGTCAACGTCGTCGCCAACGGCGGCACACTTTACCGCCCGCGCATCGTCCACCACGTCACCGATGCTCAGGGAAACGTGGTCCAGCCCTTCGAGCCGGAGATCATCCGCACGCTGCCCATCAGCCCGGAGAACTGGTCCCTGGTTCAGCAGGGAATGGAGGGAGCAGTGGCTTACGGCACAGCAGCCAGGCGGGGTCAGATCGAGGGACTGCGCATTGCCGGCAAGACAGGCACAGCCCAGTACTGCGACGATATCGCGCTGGCGACGGGCGAGTGTGGCGTTGGATACGCCCAGCCGGAACATGCCTGGTTCGCGGCCTTTGCGCCGGTGGAGAAGCCGGAGGTCTCGGTCCTCGTCTTCCTGTACCACGGAGGTGAAGGCTCGGTAGCGGCGGTGCCCGTGGCCCGCGAGATTCTAGAGTACTACTTCAGCCGTGAGGGGGCCATCCCCTGATGCCTCATCCTGTGCGTCAGGCGTTTCAAACCCCGGCCCTTCATAAAATCCCCGCTTCGGGATAGCGCATTGTAATGACCAAATCCCAAACCTCAAGCCCCAAGCCCCAAATCCCAAATCTCAGATCTCAAATCACTCATATTTCATTGTTCATTGTTGTCCTCTGTCTGGCTGCTATGCTACGAGCGTGGCGGCTGGATAGCGTGCCGCCTGGCCTCACGCACGACGAGGCCAGCAACGGCCACGACGCGGCAGCCGTGCTTCAGGGTGTCCGGCCCATCTACTTCACCGTGGGGTACGGGCACGAACCGCTCTATCCCTACTCGGTCGCTCTGGTCATGTCCCTTCTGGGCGCGACGGATATTGCTTTACGCTTGACGACCGTGGGCTGGGGTCTGGCACTCATTCTGCTGAGTTACGGCTTCGTCCGAAGGCTGTTCGGCCCACTGCCCGCCCTGCTCACCGCCGCGTGGATGGCTGTATCGTTCTGGTGCGTGATGACCAGTCGGGTGGGGCTGCGGGCGATCACGCTGGCGACCACCTTCACCGCCTCGGCGCTATGCTTCTGGATGGCGTTTCCACCTCCACCTCGGCCCTCCCCCTCGCAGGGGGAGGGAGCGCGTTGGGTGTGGTGGGTGTTCTCCGGCGTGTTTCTCGGCGCGGCAATCTACACGTATATGGCCAGTCGCGCTATGCCGGCCGTCTACCTCCTATTCCTGGCTTATCTTATCATACTGCGTCTGTTTGGCGTGCGACGTTCCCTCTTTCATCAACAATGGTTGGGGATTGCGCTCCTGTTGCTTGTGGCGGCCCTCATTGCCGCTCCGCTGGTTCACTTCCTGGCGACCCATCCAGGTGCGGAACAGCGATTGGAGCAACTTGGCGAACCGTTGCGGCAGGCTGGGCAGGGCGATTTCAGCGGCCTCTGGCGCAGAATTTCCCGTTCCCTACCGATGTTTACTTTCCAGGGCGACCCGCTGTGGCTCTACAATATCCCCGGTCGCCCGTTGCTCGACCCTGTGAGCGGGGCGCTCTTCTACGCTGGCATCCTCGTATGCCTGTGGCACTGGCACGACCCGCGCTATGTTTTCCTCCTGCTCTGGTTGATCGTCGGCGTCAGCCCCGCGCTCGTTACCGGCCCTGATGCCACCGTCTTGCGCTCTATCGCGGCTCAGCCCGCCATCTTCATCATCGCGGCCCTGGCGCTGGCGACCATCATCCGCTTTCTGCACGAGCGAGCCGGGCGAGGG
>QMOC01000262.1 GCA_003648085.1 Chloroflexota bacterium | reverse complement strand
GTCTTCTCTTTCCGACCAGCCTGGATATACCGTTTTTTCATTATGCGCAGATACTTTCGTCGTTCGTCAATAGTCATTTTTTCCTCAGTGGACATCGTTCCCTCCGGTAACATTATCATTTGAGGGAATTATACCACTTCGGTAACATTTTACGTGAGGGAATGCGACCGTTTGACAGGACATCCAGAGTGACTTATAATAGACAATCAATAGTCCAATCCACGGAGCAAGGGGACTGACATGCACATAGCGTTGCCAGTATTGCCCATCAGTGATCTGCGATATCGGGCCAAGGAAGTGCTCCAGCGGGTCAAGAAGCAACCCATCATTCTCACCCAACGTGGACGTGCCCGAGCCGTGCTGGTAGACTTCGATGCCTATAACCGGCTGATAGAACGGCAGGCTGCCCTGGAAGGGGCTCTGGATGCTTTCCTCCTTCAACGGGCACGGGAGACCGCGCAGGAGTACTTTCCTCTGGAGACACTGCTCCGCCAACATGAGGAACTATTTGGCGAGAAACTGGAACTCCCCACGGCGGAG
Organism: Chloroflexota bacterium; assembly: GCA_003648085.1. Taxonomy (GTDB): domain Bacteria; phylum Chloroflexota; class Anaerolineae; order B4-G1; family B4-G1; genus B30-G15. The sequence continues at coordinate 4,308 of QMOC01000262.1, read as the reverse complement.
TGAACCCGATGTACCGCCTCCTCGTCGAGAACCGGGTGCTCAAGGTGCTGGGCAATGTAAAGCGCTACCCGGCCAAGGTGCACCGTCAGATCACGATGAAAATCTTTCTTCTCCAGTACGACCCTCGCCCTCCTGATTGCAAGCCCGTCGGCATTGGCTATCGGGTTGACGTCGGCGAGCATCGTATCCTCTACACTGTTGATGACTCTGAGCAGGTGGTTCGCATTGAACTGGTTGGACCGCGTCAGGACGACGAGGTCTACCGGATGGCACGCCGACTGGGACTTCTCTAATCCACAAATAGGGACACAAAATCAAACCTCTCCACGTCCACCAGCCCCTGGTCGGCGAATAAGCAGGGGGCGCACACCGCCGGACGGCTGCGCCCCCTCATGTTTACACAGTGCAAGTGGAGTGCAGGGCCTGTGGCCTAACTCGCAGTCCCTGCAGCCTGCATCCTGAGCTGATCTACGCGCTGGCGCAGCCACAAATTGACCAGTGTCTGCGTGCTCACACGGCGCTCGCTGGCAATCCGGCGCAGTTCTTGTAGTAACTCAGGCTCAATGCCTATGTAAGTACGCCGTGCCGATGGGTCGAAGCGCATCTCGACCTCGTAGGTCTGCTCATCGTAGTCGGCCAGGCTGTGCGTATCCCAGAATTCCGCAACCTCTTCCAGTGTGCGCGCTCCGGAAATGCTGCTAACGTCACTTCTTTCTTCCATACAACCGCCGCTCCTTGCTATCCATGTCGCGGGCGCTAAGCACAAGTGCCTCACCGTCTCGTTTAAGGATGAAAAACACGATCAGGTAGCGCCCCGCTTCGGTCTGACCGTATGCCGCGTAGACATCTTCCCCTTGCCGGTATCCTTTCTCAACGAAGCGTACACGCGGGTTACCGAACAGAATCTCTTCGGCCTCTTCAGCCAATACCCTGTGTTTCTGGATGATTTTGTCCTCGATATCCGGTAGCCAGATAATGCGTGTGACAATCACTATCTTCCCCCGAAGGCTATGATACTGCGGCTGGTGGAGAATGTCAAAGTTGAACCCAGCGTTGGCCGTTCACTCAACAAACAACGGCACGAAGTCGAACTTCTCCACGTCCACCAGCCCCTGGTCGGTCAGTTTCAGCGCCGGGATGACCTCCAACGCGAGGAAGCCCAGCGCCATGAAGGGGTCGTGGAGCGAGGAACCCAGGTCGGCCGCGACCGCGAGCAGCGCGTCCATCTGGCGGCGCACAGCCTCCACCGGCCGGTCGGACATCAGGCCGGCGATGGGCAGCGGCACGGAGGCCAGCACCTCCTCCCCGGCTGCGGCGACCAGTCCCCCGCCCATCTCGCCCACGGCACGGGCAGCGGTCATCATCGAGGTGTCGTCGCAGCCGACGACGATCAGATTGTGGCAATCGTGGCCCACGCTCCCGGCCAGCGCGCCGCGCTTGAGGCCGATCCCCCGCACGAACCCCAGGCCCACGTTTCCGGTCCCGCGATGCCGCTCGATGACCGCCATCTTGAGCAAGTCCCGCTCCGGGTCGGCCACCGCCACGCCGTCCACCACCTTCGCCGGCTCGATCAGGTGCTCGGTTACCACCTGGTCGGGGACGACGCCGATGACGCGCACGCGCTCCCCCTGGGCAGGGATGGCGAGGTCGAGACGCTCCCACTCCACGTGGACGGTGTCGCGCACGCTCGCGTCGTCCACGGCAGGGAGGGGCCAGTCGCCGAGGGCCTCCCCATCCCGCGCCACCAGCGCCCCGCCCGCAAAGACCATCTCGGCGCGGAAGTCTTTCAGGTTGGAGAAGACGACCATATCCGCCCGCTTGCCGGGGGCGATGGCCCCCCGATCGCGGAGGCGGAACCACTCGGCCGCGTTGAGCGTGGCCATGCGGATAGCAGTGATGGGGTCCACCCCCTCGGCGACGGCCAGGCGGATGAGATGGTCCAGGTGCCCCTCGTCGAGGAGGTCGGCCGGGTGGCGGTCGTCGGTGCAGAAGGCACAGCGGCGGGCGTTGGAGGGCGTGACGGCCGGCACGAGCGCCCGCAGGTTCTTGGCGGCGGTGGATTCGCGGATGAAGACGTACATCCCCAGCCGCAGTTTCTCCAGCATCTCGTCGGCGGTCGTGCACTCGTGGTCGGAGCCGGGGCCGGCGCCGACGTAGGCCTGGAGCCACTTGCCGCTCACGGCGGGGGCGTGGCCGTCAATGACGCGGCCCTGGAAGGCGACCAGTTTTTCCAATACCCCCGGCAGCCCCAGGACCGCCCCCGGCACGTTCATAAACTCGGCCAGCCCGACGACGCGGGGCAGGTCGGCCAGGGCGATCAGGTCGTCGGCGGTTAGTTCCGCCCCGGCGGTGCCCATGTGCGTGGCGGGGACGCAGGAGGGGAGGACAACGTAGACCGTCAGCGGCAGCCCCTCCGATACGTCCAGCACGTAGCGGATGCCGTCGGCCCCGGCGACATTGGCGATCTCGTGCGGGTCGGTGACGACGGTGGTGGTGCCTCGCGGGACGACGGCGCGGGCGAACTGGGGTGGGGTGACCATCGAGGACTCGATGTGGACGTGGGCGTCCATAAGGCCGGGGCAGACGTACCGTCCGCCCAGGTCAATCTCCTCTTTGGCCGCGTAGTCAGGTCCCAGTCCAACGATGGTGTCTCCGGCGATGGCGACGTCGGTCTCGACGATCTCGCCGGTGAAGACGTTGATCACGCGCCCGTTGCGGAGCACCAGGTCGGCGGGCTCGTCGCCACGGGCGATGGGGAGAAAGTGGGTAAGTTTCATAGCAATACCTCCTGGGGCCATTCTACCATATCCAGTGGTGCGGAGCAAGATGACGTGGCGCGGTGACCGCCAACGGGAAGCCACACGCCATCCCGACCTTCGATTACTCCAGGATGGGCGGCAGGTACACACCACGTGGCGTGGTGGTCAAGTGCCAGGTATAGGACGTACCGGAGAGTGGGGTGCCTGCAAGTGGCAGCGGCAATGACGGTGATGCGTAGATTGTCCGGTGGGCAAAGGGGGTGACCACCGGCGCGATGCTCTCTACGTCCACCGCCTTGTTGACAGGCCTGGGGTCACAGCCTGGCGCTACCCGCCATTCTTGGTGGCTACCGAAACAGCAGCACGATCAGCGAGAGACCGACGACTACAAGGGCAACGGCTGGCAGAATGCGAATTAAAAGTTGGGCAGTCCCAGGGGGACGAATACGTGGCTGAAACATCTTTTCTTCTCCTCCCCTTCTCCTCATCCACGGTGGTAGACCGCAGCCGCCGGTTGGGCTACGTGCAGTCACCGATGGCGCTTTTATGTTACCACTGCCTGACCAGCGTCTCAATAGGATATTTGTACCATATGCTCGCTTTCGTAACCTTGCCACCTGGGGTATAATGTATCTCGGGTGAAAGGAGGCTCACTGATGGCAGCATTGTACGGTAAGGGAGTTTGGATGCTCTACTCGGCCAACGTGGACTTGGCGATCGAGATGGCGGTGGAGATTGGCGCTACGCACATCCTGTACAAGACCGCTCATCGGGCGATGTTCTTCCCCGAGGCAGCCCGCCGGGTTCACGACCGGGTGCGGGCAGCAGGACTGATTCCCTTCGCCTGGCCCTTCATCTTCTGCGACGACCCTGAGGGGGAGGCCCGAGTTGCACTCAAGACGGCCGATGTTGGCTATGCAGGTATCGTTTTCGACATCGAAGATCAGGCAGCGGGACAGCAAGCCAACGCGATGGAACTGGGCCAACGCCTGCTCGACGCCGGGCTCAACCCCGACATGCTCTACTACACCAGTTTCCCCAACATCACACAGCATAGTAGTATCCCCTACGCTGAGATGAACAGTTTCTGCAAGGGAGGCTTTATGCCCCAGAGTTATCCCACCTTCCTCAAGCCGGCCGAAGTGGTAATCCACGAGATGACTTACGAGGAGCACGCTAAGTGGTCGGAGATTTGGGGTTACTCCCCGCCCATCTATCCTATCCTGGCCGGCTACCGTGATGAGCATGGCACCGACCGGCTCACGCCGGAGGAATTCATCCTCTGGGCCAACGCGCTGGCCGAACACCGCCCTACATTCTTCAGCATTTATCGCGCAGGAGTGACCGACCGGGACCTGTGGCCGGTCCTGGCCGCGCTGACAGTACCGCAACCACCGGCGCCCTCTGTGGAGGGGCCTACTGGTCTATCCGAACCCGCACCACCGGGGACGCCCACGCCCACCCCGCCATCGGAACTGATCGAGCAGCCGGTGTACGTCATCGTCCAGCCCAACGACACCGTATGGATGCTGTGTCAGGAGCACGGATG
>QMOC01000261.1 GCA_003648085.1 Chloroflexota bacterium | reverse complement strand
GCCTGGTGCGCTTGCCAGAACCTGGTTCGTGACCACGTCACCTCGCAACCCTGCTAAGCTGCGTCAGGAGATTGAACTACTGTCGCGCTTCGACGGCAGGAATTGGTGGGAAAAGGATGACCATGGTCAGCCGGTTTATCAACTGCAATTTGCACAACTGCTTGCCGAAAGTGATTTCTTTGAAGGAGGCCGCATATGGTAGAGGAACTGCGGGAACAGATAATCGAGGCAGGGGAAGAATTTGAGGAGGAAGAGAGGTCACCCCTCGCCAGGTTTCTCCTCAGCCTCAAACCGTGGCAGAGACTGGTACTGGCCATCATTCTCTTCTTGGACGTAGCGTTGTGTGGCTGCATGGCACTGGTGATGGCCGGTCGAGTGTGGCCATTCTAGCGCATTCCAGACTTCAAATGAGAAGTGAGCAAACTGCGCCGGTATGGAGGGCGGAGCCCCGCAATACGGCCCAGGTGCGTTTCCCCGATGGACGCACCTTCGAGGCTCCTGTGGGAACTACGCTGGAACAATACGTCCAGGCGGCGCTGGGCGACAGTCCGGTGCCTGTCATCGCGGCACTGGTCAACGGAAAACTGTGCGAGTTGACCTGTCAGATGTGGTCCGACGCCAAGGTGACCCCCCTGTTTCTCTCCGACTCCGACGGCGTGCGTATCTACCGGCGCTCCCTCTCCTTCCTGCTGGTGACCGTCGTGCGCGAACTGTTTCCGGAAGCCCAGATTTTCGTGGACCACACACTTCCTTTCGGCGGCTTCTTCTGCCAGGTGCGGGGACGGGAACCGTTCAACGTGGAGGAACTGGCGCAGATTGAGGCCCGTATGCGCGAGATCGTCGCCGAGGATGCTCCCATCACGCGAGAGCGCGTGCCGCTCGACGAAGTCATTGAGATGTTTCGTGCACGTGGCGAAGAGGAGAAGGTCCAACTCTTGACACGCCGTCGGAAGGATTACCTCACGCTCTACAACTTGCGTGGCTCACGTGACTACTTCCACGGCTACATGGTGCCCTCGACCGGCTACCTGCGTTATTTCGCCCTCCACCCGTGGCCTCCCGGATTTGTGCTCCAATATCCGCGCCGCCATCGCCCGACGGAACTCCTTCCCGTGCGTGACTACCCCCAACTGAGGGCCATCTTCCATGAATACGGCGAATGGCTACGCTTGTTGGGCGTGGATTCGGTGAGCGGATTGAACGAGGCCATCGCCAGCGGTCGCATCCGCGAGATCATCCTCGTCTCCGAGGCGTTGCACGAACAGCGCATCGCGCAGATCGCCAATCTGATCGCCCGCTATCGGGATGAGGTGCGGCTGGTGCTCATCGCCGGACCTTCCGCCTCCGGCAAGACCACCTTCTCCAAACGCCTCTCCGTCCAGTTGCTGGCCCACGGCATCCGTCCCTTCCCCCTGGCGCTGGATAACTACTTCGTGGAGCGGGAGAAGACCCCCAGGGACGAGGATGGTAATTACGATTTTGAGGCATTGGAGGCACTCGACGTGCCACTATTTAACCAGCACCTCCTGGCCCTTATGCGCGGAGAACCAGTGCAAATCCCCCGTTTCAACTTCAAGACCGGTCGGCGGGAGAAAGGCGAGACCGTCCAACTGGGCCCCGACTACATCATCATCGTCGAGGGTATCCACGGGATGAACCCCCGCCTGGCGGCAGCAGTACCGCGAGAACATACCTTCCGCATCTACGTCTCGGCACTGACGCAACTCAACATTGACCGCCACAATCGGGTACCGACGACGGATACCCGGCTCATTCGCCGCCTCGTGCGCGACGCGACCTACCGGGACTACACGGCTGAGGAGACGTTAAACCGCTGGGAGAGTGTGCGGCGCGGGGAAAAGCGACACATCTTCCCCTACCAGGAGAACGCCGACGTGATGTTTAACTCGGCGCTGGCCTACGAATTGGCAGTGCTCAAGCCTCTGGCCGAGCCGCTGCTACTCCAGGTCGAGCCGTCCAGCCCCCGGCGTGTAGAAGCCAAACGCCTGCTGGCCTTCCTACAATGGTTCGAGCCCTGTGGCACCGATCTGATCCCGGATAACTCCATCCTGCGTGAGTTTATCGGTGGCTCAATCTTGCGGGATTACACGCCGTGATGGGAATGTCCCCTTCGCACCCTGCGCTGCCAGAATCTCGTAGGACAAGATGTCATCTTGTCCCACCACACGCTCGTAGTAACGACTTCAGTCGTTCAAAGCGAGGTCAGGCCGACTTGACTGCGTGTAGCCCGCAACTTCAGCCGGGCGAGGGGGTGTTTTAACGTCCCGCTGCCAGCCGCGCCGCCAGGCGGATCGCCTCCACCATGCTCTCCTCATTCGCCACGCCCTGCCAGGCGATGTCGAAGGCCGTGCCGTGGTCCACCGACGTGCGCACGATGGGCAGCCCTAAAGTCACCGTCACGCTGCGCTCGAAGCCGTGGGTCTTGATGGGGATGTGGCCCTGGTCGTGGTACATCGCCACCACCGCGTCGAACTCGCCCCGGATGGCGCGGAAGAAGACCGAGTCGGCCGGGATGGGGCCGTGGGCTTCGATCCCCTCCGCCCGCGCCGCCTCGACCGCCGGCCCGATGACCTCGATCTCCTCCCGACCGATCAGTCCCCCATCACCGCCGTGGGGGTTGAGCGCGGCCACGGCCAGGCATGGATGTGGGATGCCCATCCCGCGCAGTCCCTCGTCGGTCAGGCGGATCGTCTCCAGCACGCGCTCGCGGGTGACGTGCGCCGCCACCTCGCGCAGCGGCACGTGGCGCGTGACGTGCACCACCCGCAGTCCGGGCGTCGCCAGCATCGTCGTCACCCGCTCCGCGCCGGTCAGCGCCGCCAGCAACTCGGTGTGGCCGATGTGAGGGATACCGGCGGCCCGCAGCGCCGCCTTGTTGATCGGCCCGGTGGCGATGCCGTCCACCCGTCCGGCCAGCGCGAGCGCCACCGCCCGCTCGATGTAATCCACCGCCGCCCGTCCGGCGGTCGCGGAGACCTTCCCCGGCTGCAGCGTGGCGGGGTCCACGTTGCGCAGGTCCAATACGTCCGGCGCGGTTGGATCGAAGCGGGCCTCGGCCACGTCGCCGATGGGGCGGAGGCTCGGCGGGGCACTCACCAGCGCGACCGCCCGCGCCAGGAGCCCCGCGTCTCCGACGACGAGCGGGCGGCAGCAATCCCACACCTCGTCCCGCGCCAGTGCCTTGGCCGTGACCTCCGGCCCCACGCCGGCGGGGTCACCTATCGTGATGGCAATGATCGGTCGTCCGTTCACAGCCGCAACTCCATCTGAATCTCGTCCCGCACCGGGATGCCGGCGAAGCCCGGCTCAACCCCGCCGTGGTGTTCCAGCACCCGGCCCACGAGCACTCCGGTGATGGTGAACCCCGGCCGCCGGTAGAAGCCCAACGCGGGCAGGTCGTCGTTGGTCGTGGCGACGATGAGGCGCTCGGCACCTTCGGCGCGTGCGGTTTCGGCCACCGCTGCGACGAGAGCGCGGGCCGCGCCCAGGCCCTGCCACTGCGGGAGGACGTCCAGCATCACCAGGTGGGCATCTCTGCTTCTCCTGCAGAACAGCGGATCGCAGGACAACAACGGATTTACACCGCTGCAACGGATGGGCAGCGGATAAACGGATGAGACGGCACACCCCTGCCGGAGGTGCCCGCCGGTGAACGCGCCGATTCCGGGGGCCGAAGTGCCGCCAGGCTATCCGCTTATCCGATTTTCATCCGTTGCCTCGGTTAACAAATTCCCCCGCACGATGCGGATGTGGGGATGGTCCGGCGGAGGAAGGCCAGGCTCTCCTCCGGCGTGCACTGATCCAGCGGCAGTTGGCCCGGCCCCGGCCCGCAGGTCTCGGCCCGGTGTTTGAGGAGCGCGAGGAGGAGGCGCAGCAGGTACTTGGGCAGATTGCCGGGCATCCCATTGCTCCTTGAGGGATGGCGTCGCACGCCGGGCATAGTATACAGGCAAACGGGGGAGAGGGCAAACCGGGCGACCGCCCGGCCTCCGCACGGTTCGAGCGCCTGTCCGCCCCGCCTCTGATTTGGAACCACTGAAACCACTGAAGAGGAGCGGCGCTGTCTGGAACGACTGAGGTCGTTACTACGGATTTTTCGGATAGGCACTAAATCCACCTCACACGAAAAGCGCAAAACCGCCGCCCGGCCTTCACAGAGAGCCCGGAGTATGTTACAATATGCCCGCTGACTCGCTGACTCGCTGACTCGCCGACTCGCTTATGAACGACTACCCCCCTGCCACCTGGCGTCTGCTCCGCTCGGCCCCGGCCGATGGAGCGACCAATATGGCCGTGGACGAGGCGATCCTGCGCGCCGTCGCGGCGGGGTTGGTTCCGCCCACGCTCCGTCTCTACGCCTGGGAGCCGCCGTGCCTCTCGCTGGGCCGGGCGCAGCCCCTGGCCGACGTGGATCGGGAGGCAGTGCAGGCCGCAGGGTTCAACCTGGTGCGCCGCCCCACCGGCGGCCGGGCCATCCTCCATGTGGACGAACTGACCTACAGCGTCGTCGCACCGCAGGGGGAACCCCGCGTGACGGGGGGCATCGTCGAGAGTTACCGCCGCCTCAGCGCGGGGTTGGTGCACGGGTTGGAGCGGTTGGGCATGGCGGGCCTCGTCGCCGACCGGAGAGCACCCCCTTCCCCCACAGGGAGAGGGGGGACGGGTGTCTGCTTCGAGGTACCCTCCGACTACGAGATCACCGCCGGCGGGCGGAAACTGGTGGGCAGCGCCCAGATGCGTGCCCAGTCCGTGGTGCTTCAGCACGGAGCAGTGCCGCTGCACGGCGACATCGCCCGCATCTGCTCGCTGCTGGCCTCCCGCCCCGACCCCG
>QMOC01000260.1 GCA_003648085.1 Chloroflexota bacterium | reverse complement strand
GCAGGCGGCGGCGACGGCAGTGGTGAAGTAGCCGAACCCCGCGCCCCACTTGCCGCTCAGCGCACCGAGCCCCAGTGCAAAGAAGAACCACAGAGAGTAAGCCGAAAGCCGATCCCAGAACAGCTCGTAGACCAGGTATCCCGCTGCCAGCAGGATGAATATGGTATGCAGGTGGAACCATTGTCTGAAGAGAAAAACCGTCTGGCGGTAGTCAAATTCATTGACGTTAGCCTGGATAATGTTGACCCACCACTGACCGTCGGTCGCAACGTTCAGCAGCCAGAAAATAATCCCAGTGACAGCGGCTAGCGATACACCGGCAATGACGGCCTTCTTGACGTCGCGCAGGAAGACGTAGGAGAGAGCAGCAGCGACGGTGAACACGGCCATTTGCTTGGTGTACCCGGCGCAAAGAAGCATCAACAGTCCCAGTATAAGATTGCGCCGGCCGTGCTGAGGGTGCTCAAACTCGGCGATGAAAGCGATAGCCAGCGTCTCGAACATCACCATCGTCATGTGCAGCCGGCACAACGGCCCGATCTGGTAGACGTAGTTGGAGGCGAGGAAGGCCAGCCCCGAGATGAGCGGGATGAACCAGCCGCCGACTTTGCGTCGCACGACGACAGAGATGACCCCGCCAGTGACGAGCGTGGCAGTAAAGGAAACCAGCCTTCCGGCAATGGGGTGCGGCCCGAAGATTGGCAGCAGCGGGACGATGAACAGATGAAAGAGCGGTGGGTAGTTAGAGGCGTAAAAGGGATAAGTGGCGTTGTCCCGATATGGCCACTCGCCTTGGCTATATAGGATGGCGTCGTACAGTTCAAAACCTTCTCCCTGGTCATAATCGAAGGGCCAGCGGAAGAGGTCCACCGCGTAGATGACATACACAACCAGGTAGCCGAGGTAGGCCAGAACGGCGAGGACGGTCAAGATAATGACAAGTGGCCTGAGGGTGCGGAGTAGAAGCATAGCGGATCGGTTGGTTAGTTGATTAGGCCGGGCGGTCGCCCAGGAGGACCAGGATAAAGCCCACGCCGATAGCAGCAGCGCCAAGACCGACCCCTATCCGCTGTAAGGGGCCAAAGCCACCCCACCGGCCAGCGCCGATGAAATCCACCACGATGATGCCGAAGACGGCGAGCAAGCCTAGCGCGATGACGACGACGCCGAGTTGACGCTTGGTGACCACAGCGTATACATTATAGCATAGCGGTGTGAGGGTGCAACTCTAATGTGCACCTGTTGGACATCCCAAACCTGTGGTATAATTTGCCCGGCTGATGAAAGGGAATCCTCATTCCACTCTTTTCCGCCCGGTCTCCGGCGGACTCATCCGCCTCCAGGCCCGTTTGACCAATCTGGTCACCTGGCCGGGTCCGGCGTGGGCGGGCCTGTGCGGCGTCGTCGCCTCGGGTGGTTTTGGCTGGCAGGGCGGAGATTTTCTGCGGCTGGCTCTGCTAATCTTGCTGGTGGATGGGGGATGGGGCACATTGTGGGCGGCACTGGGAAGCACCAACTGGGCCACCCCGCTGCGCCGCTGGCGCAAGTGGCACTATGGTGACCCGCTCAGGCGATTGCCCTATACCCTCCCCGGCTCTCCCGGGGACCAGGCCTCCCGCTGGCTTGGGCAACTGCACGCCTGGTGGCGGGACGTCTTCTGGCCCACCTGCGGCGCGGCTTTCTCGGCGATAGCCATTGCCCTGCCGGTGACAGTGGTTCTGGGGGCGCTGCTGGGGCAGGAGTTGTTGCTATTGAGCGCGGCGGCCTTCGCCGCAATGCAACTAGGAGTGGCCTGGGAAGGCGGACAAGGCAACGTCGCGCCCGGATGGGACGCTGTCGTTGCTGTGACACTCCCCTGGTTGGCCGGGCACGCTGCATTTGGATCACTCACGTTGAGTTCGGTCGGGATGGCGCTGGTCTTCGCATTGGCCTGGGGGAGCGCCTGGCGGGCCGGATCAACTTGGGGATGCACACTGTGGGTCGGTGCCCAACTCCTGGCGGCGGCGCTCCTTGCCGCGCTGTACCACCCCCTGGCAGCAGGATTCCTGCTGCTACTGCTCGTTCCTCAACTGGCACTCCTCCCCTGGCTGCGGCGCGGTCAGCCAGCCTCCTGGTATGTGCGCCACACCCGGCCCTGGTTGATGGTGGCGATGCTCGTCGCTGCCTGGGTACTATGAGCGATGATTGGGATCGCACTGGCGCTGGGCCTCATCTTGTTGGGGTTGCTGCTCTATTGGCAACTGGTCATCGCCGAGGGCACCTACCTGGGCCCTCGCGTCGTGACGCTGCTGTACGACTGGTCGGCGCGGGCCTATGAGCGCATCAAGCAGTTCGATGTCGGCGCTGAGCAATGGTTCCTGGGAATACCGCTGGCTCGTGCCCTGGAATTGATCCCCGCCCCGTTGGTGCTCGACGTGGCGACAGGCACCGGCCGCCTACCTCGCGCGCTGCTGCGCCAGCCATCCTTTCGCGGGCACGTCATCGGACTCGACCTCTCGCGCCGTATGCTATGCGAAGCGGTGCGCAGAACGGCGCAGTTCGCAGATCGGCTAACGTTCGTATGGCAGGATGCCTGCCACCTCCCCTTCGATGACGACACCTTCGACGGCGTGACCTGCCTGGAGGCATTGGAGTTTACGCCCAATCCGAGGGCGGTATTGGCGGAACTGGTGCGCGTCCTGCGGCCTGGCGGGGTGCTGCTGGTGACCAATCGCGTCGGGCGCGATGCGAAGTTCCTGCCCGGCCGGGCCTTCCCCCGCGACGAGTTCGAGCACCTGCTGCGCGAGTTTCCCCTCGAAGAGGTCAAGGTGCGACCGTGGCAGGTGGACTACGACTTGGCATGGGCGGTTAAAGCAGGCACACCACAGGGCGGCGGTGTTCGACCCCTGGAGGAGATTCTGCGCTGCCCGGCCTGCGGTGGCCGGCTAAACCGCGAGACCGGGCCCTTCCGCTGCACTGGCTGCAACCGCGTCTACCCGATTGCGGAGGATGGGGTGGTAGAAATAGCGCGGGCTTTGTGAATCTGCGTCCGATTCCGAGTTCGGCAGGGTGGCTGAGTAGTCACGTTCTAGAAGGCGCGGCGCGATCTGTAAATCTCGCGCCGATAACCAACGGTGTGGGGGTATCAGTTCGCATTCCCAGGCTCAGCCCACCCGCCGCCAGAAGGCGACGCCACTCTGCTCGCTGTGCGTCACCCGGCTCTCGACTTCCAGCCACTGGAGGTGGCCGATGACCTCGGAGATGGCGAGGAAGTAGTTGACGGGGTCAAGGTCGGGAAAAAGCGCGCTGGCGATTTCGTGCACGGTGAGGGCATCGTCGCCCAGCGTCTCCAACACACGACGGGCGCGCTCCTCGTGGAAGGCCAGCCGCTCGTGGATGAGGGCGCGGTGGTCGGTGATGGGCGGGCCGTGGCCGGGCAATGCCAGCGCGATGTCCAGTTCGGCCACGCGACGCAGTTGGGCCATGTATTCTACCAGGCGGCGCGGTCGCTCGGTCTCGCCCGGTGCAGGCGGTTCGACGAGCGGGTTGGAGGAGATGTCGCGCAGCAGGTGGTCGCTGGAGAGGAGCAGTCGGCGCCGGGGCTGGTAGAGGCAGATGAGCCCACCGGCGTGACCGGGGGTGTGGAGCACCTGCCATTCCTCGCCCCCCAGCCGAAGCACATCGCCGTCGGCCAGGGCACGATCAGGGACCACCGGCTCGGTGTATCGGTTCATGCTGTGCCGCACCTGGGACAGGGCCACCAGTACCTCCGCCGGCACGCCCGCCCAGCCCATCACTTCGGCGTAGAAGGCCAGGCGGCGGGCATCGGCATCCTCGGCCAGCCAGGGGAAATTGGCGGCGTGGGTCAGTACCTCTGCGCCGGAGGCCCGCTTTAGTTCCGCCGCCAGACCGCAGTGGTCGGCATGGGTGTGGGTGAGGATGAGGCGTTGCAGGTCGGCTATACGGTGACCGCGCGCGCTCAAGGCCGCCTCCAGCGCCCGACGCGCCGGGTCATAGCGCGGGCCGACGTCTATCAGCGTCAGCGGTTCTCCCTCGGCCAGGTAGACGTTGACCGGCCCGACGGGGAAAGGAGTGGGAAGGAGGATGGTGTGGAGATGGTCAGGGATAGCAGGTTCGCTCATCGAATGCATGGCACAGGATGCAGGATGCAAGATGCAGGATGCAAGAAGCAGGATGCAGGATGCAAGATGGTTAGGGGGCGCTCTTGATGAGAACAGTCCAGGTGCCTTTCTGCACGGTCTCACCCCGCTGGTTGAGGATGGCGACGTCGAAGACGACGAAGCCGCCACCCAGACGGGGCATCTCCTTCTTCTGTCTGACCCTGGCTTGGACCCGGATCGTGTCCCCGATCCTGATAGGGCCACGGAACTTCCACTCCAACGCGGTGAAAGCCTGAGCGGTGCCCTCGACGAAGCCCAGTCGTGAGGCCAACCCGCTGGCGATGGAGAGCCCCAGGAGGCCATGGGCCACCCGCTCGCCGAAGAGCGTCCCTTTGGCGAACTCGGCATCGGTGTGGAGCGGGTTGTAGTCGCCCGAGAGGCCAGCGAAGAGCACCACATCTGTCTCGGTGATGGTGCGGGCCGCAGTCTCGACGGTGTCTCCGATCTCGAACTCCTCGAAGTAGCGGCCGCGGGGGCGGTTTAAGTCGGTCATTAGCAACTCCTCGGCTATAGTTGGCTGAATTGTAGCATATTGTTGCCGAGGGCGCAATTTCTCAAGCACTGCGGGGGATGGTTCAGAATGAGTTGCTGCTTTCTCACGCGGCCCGCACGGGCATGAAGTGCCCGTGCTACGAAGCGGCGCCCGACGAGTCGGGCTTACGCCGCAACACAGCAGGAAAACGGTCTTTGCGGCAAG
>QMOC01000259.1 GCA_003648085.1 Chloroflexota bacterium | reverse complement strand
TGCCGACTTTGGAGGAGATCGAGCGCCATCCGATGGATGAACTATTGCGCACGGAGCGCTTACCCCACATTTGGTGCCCCGGCTGCGGGCTGGGCACGGCGCTGAGTTGCTTCGTCAGCGCACTGATGCGTTCTGGGCTTGATCTGAACAAGGTGGCGATTGTCTCCGGCATTGGCTGCACCGGGCGGGTGGCCGGCTACCTGCGGCTCGATGGCTTTCACACGACTCACGGCCGGGCCATCCCCTTCGCCACGGGGCTCAAACTGGCCAATCCCGATCTCAAAGTCGTCGTTTTCTCCGGTGATGGCGATCTGGTCGCCATCGGCGGCAATCATCTGATCCACGCTGCCCGCCGCAACATGGACATGACGGTCATTTGCGTCAATAACTTCAACTACGGGATGACCGGCGGTCAGGTGGGGCCGACGACGCCGACGGAGGCTCGTACCAGCACCTCGCCCCGGGGCAATCTGGAGCATCCCTTCAACATTCCCAACCTGGTCTTTGCCGCTGGCGCGACTTACGTGGCCCGCTGGACGGTGCTCCACGCCCGGCGATTGGAGCGTTCCATTTACAAGGCCTTGCTCAAGCCAGGCTTCAGCGTCGTCGAGATCATCTCCCCTTGCCCAACTCTCTACGTGCGCTTCAACCGGAAGAGGTTGGAAGGTGGGGACGCGCTGAAGTACTATCAGGAGCATAGCGTCATCCGCCACGACGCCAAGCCGTGGGAGGTGGACATCGAACTGGGCGGGGAAATCATCTGCGGTGAATTCGTGGACATCGAACGACCCACTTTTCAGAACCGCCTGCAGGAGATGTACGGTGAACTGCGTCCTTGTGAGGATTTGGGCTTGCTGCACCGCCCCTCGGCAGAGGTGGCCACTTCTTTCGAGGTGGAGATAGAACTGAGAGAGGAGAAGCCCGTCGCTGCGCCGACCAGGGTAAAGCCGCTTGCCGTCGGCGGTGCCGGTCGGGTTGAGGTGCGGCTGGGTGGGTTTGGCGGACAGGGCATCATCTTATCCGGCAAGATCGTTGGCAAGGCGGCAGCACTCTATGATGGGCGCGAGGTGACGCTGACACAGTCCTATGGCCCCGAGTCCCGTGGTGGAGCCTGTAGCACTGCGCTCATCATCTCCGACGAGGCGATTCCGTACCCCCACGTCACCCGCCCGGCAGTGATGGCGCTTATGTCGCAGGAGGCCTACACCACCTATCATAGTCAGTTGACCGAGGGAGGGCTACTCCTGATTGACGCCGACCTGGTGGAGCCTGACCCGTCTGCCGATCAGCACGTCGTCCCCATTCCGGCAACCCGCATCGCCGAGCAGGAACTGGGGCGACGGATCGTGGCTAATATAGTGATGCTGGGGGCGCTGACCGCGCTCAGCGACGTGGTGTCGGAGGAGGCGATGCGCAAGTCCATCCTTGAGAGCGTGCCCAAGGGGACGGAGGAACTGAATATGAAGGCGTTCCAGAGAGGGTACGAATACGCCAAAAGAATGCTCGCAGGGGAGAGCGCCTGATCCGTTGGCCCTCCTTCGCCCCAGCGCTCACACCGGGTATCGTGTGCCGGGCGTCGGTCACACCGGCGCGAAGAGCCAGTGTTGGAAGCACCAGCGCCGCCCGTTTACGGCGGCGCGTTTCTTTGTGTGCTCAGCATACCGCCACGCCGGCCGTGCCGCACAGCGACAATCTCCGCTAAGATCGCCAGCGCGACCTCGGCCGGCTCCCGCCCGCCTAGGTCGAGCCCCACCGGGCCGTGGATGCGCGCCAATTCCGCCTCGCTGAAACCCTCCTCCCGTAGCGCTGCTTTGCGCTTCGCCTGCGTGGTGCGCGAACCGAGGAGCCCGATGTAGGCCGCCCGACTGCGCAGCGCGATCCGCAATGTGGGCAGGTCGAATTTGGGGTCGTGGGAGAGGATGACGACGTAGTGCTGCGGCCCCAGTTCCTCCGCCTTAAGCACATCCTGTGGCCAGGCGACGATCAGTTCGTCTGCCGTGGGGAACCGCTCCCGGGTGGCGAAGGCCCGACGGGCGTCCACCACCTGCACGCGGAAGCCCAACGTCTGCGCCAGCGTGACCAGCGGTTGGGCCAGGTGGACGGCACCGACGATGGTCAGCGTCAGCGGCTGAGCGAAGACCTCGAGGAAGACGTCGCCTTTGGGGTAGTGGCGCAACTCGGTGGCAGGGCCGGGGAATAGCGCGGTCAATTCGGAGGCCAGGGAGCGGTCACCCTCCAGGCGACCGTCGGGCCAGGCAAGTAGGTGACCATTGCCGTCCAGGCGGGTCGCCAGTGCGACGGTCTCCTCCACCTCCAGCGCTGCCAGCAGCCGACGGTGAATCTCCACTAGTGGCTCGATGTAGACCTCGATGGTGCCGCCGCAGGCCAGCCCCACCTCCCAGCCGGTTTCATCCACCACGCCGTAGCGGAGCCGCTTGGGCGGACCGCCAGCCAGCACGCTCTGTGCTTCCTCAAAGACCGCTCCCTCCACGCACCCGCCGCTGACCGAGCCGCCCATCTTTCCAGAGGCGGTCACCGCCATACGCGAGCCCAGCGGCCGGGGGGAGGGGCCTTCGGCCCACACCACCGTCGCCAGCGCGATTCGCTCGCCGGCCGCCAGCCAGCGAGTGAGGTCCCCCACAATCTCTCTCATCGGATGTTCTCCGTCACCTCCGGTGGATAACCGTGAACTGAAGTGCGTGCCTGCAATAATCGGCCAAATGGTGTATAATCCTAATCTCTAATCCCCAATCCCTAATCCCCAATCCCTAATTCCTGACCGTAAGCGAGGAATAATTATGCAATCGCGCAAGGAGAAATCACACCCACCTTCCCCAATGGAGTTCGGCTCCATGCCGCTCGACCCTATCTACGCCTGGGGAATTGTGCTGGAGCCGGTGGAGACACTCATCGAGCGCACCTCCGACTTTATCGAGCAACTGGCCCGAGAGACCTACGAGCGGGGCGAGGAGTTCGGTGATGAGGAACTGGAGCAGCGCTTCCTCGCCTTTTTCGACCGACTGGTACAGGAGGGCACCCTCACCCGCCTGCCCGACGCTGACCCTGCGATGGGCCGTCGGATACTGGGGCCACGCCGCTGGCTACGTGCCCAGCGCATCCGCATCAACCGCCTCGTCGCCTACTGGCGCGAGCACGGAGGCCCTGCCTAGTTCTCGGTGCAAAACGGGGTCGGGGGCCGGCTTCAGCCAGGAAATCCTGATAAACCAGGGCCTCCGTCGAATTCTGTAGTGCAAACTGGCGATTTTGCTCGTAGTAACGACTTCAGTCGTTCAAAGCGAGGTCAGAGCGACTGAAGTCGCCACTACCGGTCGTCTAACTCCCCAAGCCCAGCAGCCCCCGCAGGAATCGGAGTACCTTGTCCCAGAAACTCGCCTCCTGTTCCTGGGGCTCCTCCCCCGCTTCTGCTGGGGCCTCTGGCGGCTTCTCCACCTCCACCGTCAGTGTCTTCGTCACTACCTGCGGCTGGTCGAAGTCGTCCAGATAGTGGACGGTGACCAACACCTCGGCCGTCCCACCCTCGTGGGCGATCGCCGTTGCCTCCAGTGATCCCGACGTGCCCCCGTCCAGCGGCCCCAGGTAAAGGGAGCCTTCGCTGATCTCCAATTGCTCACTGGTAACCTCCAACGTGCTGACGTTGACCAGCGTGCGCCCGATATTGATCACCTCGACCGGGAGTCTAAAGGGAACGCCTACGGTGGCTACCTCCACGGGACGGTAGAAGTCAATCTTGAGATGGGGTCGCCGGCGCACGAGAAGGCTGATCAGTTGGCTGTCGCTGTGGCGGGTGCCGCGAGTATCATCGAAGGCCAGTGCCACCGGCAGACTGTAGGCTCCAGGGTCGGCCGAGCCGTCCACCACCAGTTGCTGCACCACCTCGACCGTCTCCCCGGCACCCAGACGTGGCACGAACTTGACGTTACCGGAATGGAGGGGGGCGAAAGGCTCCATTTCACTCCCTCCCTCACCGCCCAGCGTCAGAATCAGCCGCCGTGCCTCTCCCCCGCCGACGTTGCTCACCTCCAGCGTCAGCGTGAAGGCGTCGCCTGGGGCCAGGGGATCGGGCGTGGTGTGGTAACCGGCAATGACCAATTGCGGGCGGTCCGCCAATGCGGTGCTAACCTCCAGCCCAACGCTCTGGCGGGCGGAGTAGGAGCCGCCGCTGTAGTCGGAGTACTCCAGCGCGATGTCGAGGCTGAGGCGACCGGCCTGGGTTACCTCGCCCAGCACCAGCGGCAGTGTCACCGTCACCGTGCGGTTAATCCCCACCGTCCCCGCCGCTACGACGTTGCTCCCTCCGGCCGGCACGGCCAGGTCGGCCGAGGCCACGCCGACCAGCACCTCGGTCGCCGTGCGGTCGCCCCGGTTGGCCAGGCGCAGCGTGAGGCTGAAACCGTCGCCTGGTCCCAGGACGGCCGGCTCGGTCTGCGCCGCCTCGATGACCAACTGCGGTCGCCCGTGCCCCACGCCGATGACCTCGACGGCAACGGTCTGCGGGTACTCGTAGTGGTTCCCCTCCCAGTCGTTGGCGCTGAGGTTGACCTGGAGGTTGTAACTGCCGGAGGCCAGGCCGCTGGGGACGCGCATGCGCTGCGTGACGACGGCGGTGTGGTTGATGTGCAGTTGTCCCAGCAGATGGCCCGTCTCGCCCACCGGGATGAAGGTGCCGCCGGGGAAGGTGACCATCGTATTCTCCCCGGCCCGACTGCCGGTGTTATAGATTTCGATGGTGACGACGAACTCACGCCCCACGACGACGCGGCCGGGCTCGACGGAGTAATTGCGGATGGTGAGGATGGGACGGCCGGGCACCGGCGTGGGCTTGGGCGTGGGGAAGGGGG
>QMOC01000258.1 GCA_003648085.1 Chloroflexota bacterium | reverse complement strand
GCCCAGCAGGGCAGGGTGGATGCCTTCAATGAGTTGGTGCTGGCCTACCAGCACCAGGTCTACAACCTCGCCTACCGCATCCTGGGCGATCCTGCCTCGGCCGCCGACGCCACCCAGGAAGCCTTCATCTCCGCCTACCAGAATATCGCTCGCTTTCGTGGCGGCTCCTTCAAATCCTATCTGATGCGCATTGTCTCCAATGCCTGCTACGATGAACTGCGCCGCCGCAAGCGCCGTCCAACCACCTCGTTTGAGGACTTTGGCGAAGTGGACGAGGAGGCCAACCCGGCGTTGATCAACGGGGGCGAGGGGCCGGAGGAGTACGCCGAGCGTCAGGAAATGGCCCGCGTGATCCAGACCGGTATTGAGACCCTCCCTCCTGATCAGCGCATCACGCTCGTGCTCTCCGATGTGCAGGGGCTGAGTTACCAGGAAATCGCCGAGGCGACAGGCGTATCGCTGGGGACGGTGAAGTCGCGCCTGGCGCGGGCGCGGGGCAAACTACGCGATTACCTTCGCACGCACGGGGAACTTCTGCCCGCTCGATACCGTCTTGATGGTGTAAGCCCAGGGGAATGACGATGGTACGATTGTTCACACGGCAGGCCAAGGAACGGAAGCAGCGCGACGAACTGCTTTCGGCATATCTGGATGGTCAACTGAGCGCCGGGGAACGGGCGCGCCTGGAGGCACAACTGGCGACCGACCCGGCGCTGCGGGCCGAACTGGAGGCGCTGCGTCATACTGTGGCGCTGGTGCGCGATCTGCCCCCGGTGCCTATCCCGCGCAACTTCATCCTGCCACCCACAGTGGCGGCCCGCCCACGACCAGCGCCATCGGCCCGCCCCCGCCGCGCCTGGGCTGCTCCACTCCTGACGGCGGCGACCGCCGTCGTCAGTCTCCTCTTCGTCGTCGTCCTGGCCGGTGACCTGCTGCTTTCCGGTGTGGGTAGATTGGCCTTCGCGCCGGCGGCCGCGCCGCCAAAGGAGATCCCGCAGGTGGTGCTGGAGACTACGCCGGTCGTTGAGGCCGAGGCCGAAGAGGCTATGCGCTCCGGCGCGATGCCCACCGCCAGCATGCTCCCGATGCCGACGGAGGCCCCGCTTGAAGTGCCACCGGCAGCCACCGCTGGGGCGGAGCGCTACGAAGCGGAGACGCCGGAGGGTGTGGAATCCCCCGTGCCGGCGATAGGCGGCGGCCCGATCAATGAGGTCACCGCTCCTGCACCGGGCCCTATCCCGACTGTGGAGGTGGGGGTCGCTGCCGCCCCGACTGCGGCGACAGAGGGCACTGAAGTCGCCCTCTCGATGATTGAGGAGGAAGAGAGGACAGCGGCAGCGGAGGGTGAGCGGGAGGTGCGGGAGAGTGAGACTGCCGGACTCGCCCCAATCTCGCCGTGGCGGGTGCTGGAGGTCGCCCTGGGCCTGACTGCGCTGGGGTTGGCGCTGGCTACCGTCCGGGCCTGGCGAGCCCGCCGCCGACAATAGCCGACAGCGGCTGTCGCTGAGGGAGATCCTCATGTCGCGGATACTTGAACTGAACTACTGTCCCCGTTGCGGTCACGCGCTCGAAGACCGAGAGGCCTTCGGGCGCGTGCGGCGCTTCTGCCCCGCCTGTGACCGGATCGTTTTCCGCGATCTCAAAGTCGCCGCCGGTGTGCTCGTTGAGCACGAGGGCCAGGTACTCCTCGTCCGGAGGGCCGTGAACCCGCGCAAAGGGACGTGGTCCTTCCCCGCCGGCTTCGTCGAATTCGACGAGGACCCGGCTGAGGCGGCGGTGCGCGAGTGCCGCGAAGAAACAGGGCTGGAGGTCGAGATCACCGGCCTGCTCGACGTCATCGGGCCGGAACCGGATGGCGCGGCGAGTATCGTCATCGTCTACCGCGCCCGGCCGGTGGGAGGTGAACTTCAGGCCGCAGATGATGTAGACCGCGCTGCCTTCTTCGCGCCCGGCGAAGACGTCCTCCCGCCGCTAGCCTTCCGCGCCACGCGGGTCGCCCTCGATAAGTGGCGCGATTCCCAACCGCGCCGCGTCTAACCCGGCCGGCACATCGGCGGCGCGAAACCGGCAGTCCCTGAACCTGATCTCGCGTCCAAGCCGCTCCTGTGCATCATTGATCAACACGTGAAGCAAGTTAGTGCCGCCGGGAAAGGAAACATCAATCAGGTCAACTCCACCGCGCAGGCTGATGTTCTCGAAGGCTGCCCAGTTGTTGAAGATGGTGTTGTAAATCACCATACGTCCGTCGTTCTGGATGCCCTGACCCTCAAAATCTCCTTCAAACACACAATCCTCGATCAGCAAGTTGGCGTAAAAGTAAGCCCGTTTGAAGTGAGCCGCTGCGATGTGACAGCCAACCAATTCCACCATCTCGTAGAAAGTGCGGCCTTCCAAATCGAGCCCGTTGAGAATGCACCGGTGCAGGACGATGGGCTGGTAAATGCCGCGCAGGTCCTCCCCACATACCCAGCGACTCACGACCAGCGGGTCGAGGTCAAGCAAACCAGTGACCCGCACGTCCTGAATGGGCTCGCCAATGCTCAGACGTTCAAGCACTTGAAGAGGTGATATAACCCTTAGTGTCGTTGCCGGTGACATCTCTTGATTATAGATAAGTATACACCAGGAGACAAGTGCTGTAGATTTCACTTTGGTTACAAAAGCGCAACCTGGCCTTGCGCATCACGTTTTGAGCGCTTGCATCTCGCACTTGACAGACCACGCCATCTGAGGTATCCTTTCGCTCGCCCCCGGTGGTCTCGGGGGCGAGCGAATGATTATGCATAGACAACCGAAGTTCTCTAACGAGTATATCGGAAAAACCGCCCGGAGGCCCGGCTTCGGCCGGGGGGTCCCCGCTAAAGCGGGACTTCCGGAGCGTTTTTCGATGCTCTCTAAGGCAAACCGCACAGTTCCGGCGGTCTGTGTGCTCTTCTTGGCCATCGGCCTCGGTTTGCTCTTCGCCAGGCCGGTGCACAGCCGCTGGGAGATTCCCCAGACTGTCGAGCCGGTCGAGGAAGTGCACTCGTCACCTGCGAAGATGGAGTTGGCCGTTCCTGCACCCACTCCTACGCCCACTGTCCTGCCCGATCAGGCACAAGTGCCCATCTTGATGTATCACTACGTCTCCGAACTTCCCCCCGATCCCGACATCTACCGCCGCGACCTGACCGTCTCACCGGAGAATTTCAAGGCTCAACTCCAATACCTGGCCGACGCGGGCTACCATACCATCACGCTAGGCGATCTGTACCTCCACCTGACGCAGGGTTATCCACTTCCAGAGAAGCCAGTCATCCTCACCTTCGACGACGGTTACAAGGACGCCTACGAGGTCGTGTTTCCCCTGCTGCTGGACTACGGCTTCACGGGCACCTTCTTCGTACTTGCCACGCCGGCTCACTTCGAGTGGCCGGATTACCTGACGTGGGCGCAGATGAAGGAGATGTCGGACGCGGGGATGGATATAGAGGCCCACGGTCGGGATCACGTAGATTTGCGCGGTCGTTCCTACGACTACCTGGTCTACCAGATCCTGGGCATCCAGGAGGCGATCCAGTACCACACCGGTCGTCTGCCGCGCTTTTTCTGTTACCCCTCGGGTCGGCGCGACGCCAATGTGATCGCTGTGCTCGAATCAGCCGGCTACTGGGGGGCAGTGACGACGGAGTGGGGCAAGACGCACACGCGGGAGAATCTCTTTGAGATGCCGCGCGTGCGCATCCGGGGGAGCGATACGCTGGAGAGTTTTATTGACAAGTTGGAGGATTAGCCCTTTTGTGTTAGCCCTGCTTCACAAATCTGATAGTTTTTGACAGGGCCTCGGTGGTATACTCTAGCCGCAACCGCCGGGGCTCCTGGTTTAGAACGGCGGATTTCAGGACAATAACGGATCACAGATGACACGATCTTCCCGCCTGGCCGGGTTCTACAATCAGCCCATAGAGGAACGGATTGAGCAGGTCGCCCGGTGGGCAGAATTGACGGGGGATGAGGCTGCAGTCCTGCGCGGTGCGATGGGGCTCGACCTGACACGGGCTGACCAAATGATCGAGAACGTGGTCGGCCTGCACAGCCTGCCGCTGGGGGTCGCGGTCAATTTCGTCGTCAACGGGCGCGACGTCTTGGTGCCGATGGCCATTGAGGAGCCTTCGGTGGTGGCCGGGGCCTCCTTCGCCGCCAAACTGGCCCGCGCCGGCGGGGGCTTCCAGGCGACCACAACCGCGCCGGAGATGATCGGCCAGTTGCAGGTGCTCGACGTCGCCGATCCCTGGTCGGCCCGCTTCGACCTGTTGGCCGCCCGCGATGACCTGCTGGCCCTGGCAAATGAGAGCGACCCAGTCATCGTCGGCCTGGGCGGCGGGGCGCGAGACCTGGAGGTGCGCGTTTTCGAGCAGACCCCGGTCGGCCCGATGCTGGTAGTGCACCTCATCTTCGACTGCCGCGACGCGATGGGGGCCAACACAGTCAACACCGCCTGTGAAGCGCTGGCTCCCCGCATCGAGCAGATCACCGGTGGGCGAGTGGTGCTGCGGATTCTATCCAACCTGGCCGACCGCCGTTTGGCGCGGGCCCGCTGCACAATACCGGTGGAGGTGCTGGCCTTTGGGGATTTCTCCGGCGAGCGGGTGGCACAGTCCATCGTCGAAGCCTGGGCCTTCGCCGCCGCCGACCCCTACCGCGCCGCGACCCACAACAAAGGGATTATGAACGGCGTGGACGCCGTCGTCGTCGCCACCGGTAACGACTGGCGGGCGGTCGAGGCGGGTGCCCACGCTTACGCTGCCCGCTCGGGCCGTTACACCAGCCTGAGCACCTGGGCGCGTGACGCCGAAGGCAATCTGGTTGGCACACTGGAGATGCCGCT
>QMOC01000257.1 GCA_003648085.1 Chloroflexota bacterium | reverse complement strand
TCGGGCTTACGCCGCAATACAGCAGGAAAACGGTCTTTGCGGCAAGTAAGGGGGATTGATCCCCCGCTGCTCTGTAGCCCGGCGACTTCATCGCCGGGCGGCGGTGTGCAGCAGACATCAAAGTGTCAACCTATTTTCGCTTGTAATTGAACCATCTCAAACTATGATAGTCAATTTAACGCAAGTGTCAACTGTGCCGAGCCATTGAGGCCGAACGGCGCAGTGGTACATTGGTACTATTGACGATGGGCGATCTGTTTGCTAAAATAAAACCGATGTGGGGACAGGTTTTCCGCCCACCCGAAACCCACATCAAAGGCTGTTTGTGGTGACCCTCCTTTCGCGGACCACGGCCTCCTCTCTCTTGAGGAGGCCGTGGTCTTTCTGGTGCCGGTTATCAGGTACGCACGATTATGCGTTCACAATTGCCGCAGTAGACCAACTTATCCTGCCGCAACTGCCATTTCAGGCCCGGTGGTATGGCGACCCCGCACCCGCCGCAGGCACCATCGCGCACCTGGACTACGGCCTGCCCGCCTTTCCTGCGCCGCAAAGCCTCGTAGACGGCCAGGTCACCTGCCTCGATGCTGGGCAACAATGCCTCTCGTGCCTGCTCGATCTCCGCCAGTCTGCCTCGCAGCATCTCCCGCTCGACCATCAGGTCAGCCTGCTGGGCTGACCACTGGGCCTGTATCTCGTCAAGGTGCACTTGAGCCTGAGCACGCGCAGCCTCTGCCTCCTCCCGCTCAAGCATCGCTTCCAACAGATCATCCTCCAGTTTCTGCCGCCGCCGTTTGAGCGAGGCAATCTCTGCTTGGAGGTCCGCCAACTCTTTGGGATTCTTAATCACACCGCTATAAAGCCGTTGCTCCGAGCGTGTGATCTTGTCCGAGAGCCCCTGAATCTCCAACTCCAGGTCGCGTTGCCGGAGCGTCCACTTTTGGACCATCGTCTGAGCGCTTTCCAACGCCCGGCGTGCCTGCCGCAGCGGCTCGCTCTCCCCCAGTGCGGCCTCCACCTCTGCCAGGCGGCGCCGCTTCACGTCCCCCTCACTATCCAGGCATTGCAGGCGATAGAGATCTGCTCCCTTAGTCATCGGACGCTCTCCTGATCACGGAATGAAAAGAGCCCAATGCCAGCGGCATCGGGCTCCCAGATGACCATCTAATCACTAAGTGTCCGGCATCCGGTTTCGGGTATCCGGTTTCCAACAGAGTGTATTGAAGAAGGCGTCTGGAAGCCCGGCTTCAGCCGGGGATTCCACGCTAAAGCGGGGCTTCTGGGGTCTTTCTTGATACTCCCAACATCCATTTTCAGACTTCAAGCCTCAGGCTCCGGGCTCGATTCCAAATCTGGCATTGCTTCGGCGGTCTCGGCGACCGGAGTAGTGGCCTGCGCCCGGACGTGCCGCACGACCAGCAGCACTACCCCGCCTACCACGCACAAGATGGCAAACAGTTGCGCGGCTGCGATGGGGCCGATCATCCAGGCATCTGGGCGGAGGTACTCGATGAAGAAACGCCCAAGAGGATAGCCGATGATGTAGCCCAGGAAGATGTCCCCTTCCAACAGCCGATCCTTCCACTTATGCGCGATCACTGCCAGAGCGATGAACACCAGCAGACACCAGAGCGATTCATATAAAAAAGTGGGGTGGAAGAGGGTATCAGGTGGATAGGTGGTGAGATCATTGTAGGGGGCGATGCGATGCTCTGGGTCAATGATCAGGCCCCAGGGGAGGTTGGTCGGGGGGCCGTAGAGTTCCTGATTGATGAAGTTGCCCCAGCGCCCGATGGCCTGGCCCAGGGCCAGCCCCGGCGCACCATAATCCAGCCATTGCAGCGGGCGCAAGCGAGCGCGCCAGGCGTAGAGCAGCACCCCCAGCGCGCCTCCTGCGATGGCTCCGTAGATGCCCAGGCCGCCCTGCCAAATATACAGCGCTTCGATAGGATGCTGGCGGTAGTAACTCCAACCCATCATCCCGCCCCTGGGCTCGGAGAAGATGTGATAGAGGCGGGCGCCGATGATGGCCAGAATAATAGCGACAACAAGCCCATTCCAGACATGCTCGGGATTCTCACCGTCCTGCTGGGCTCGCCAAGCGGCGTAAAGGGCACCTAACATAACGCCGGTGATGATGAGGACGCCATACCAGTGTATACCAAAGTTCGGGGTAATGTGAATGAGTATGGGATCAAGCGGTGGTCTCATCTGTTCCTCCTGCCGTGAATTGCGATAGATTATACCACTAAACAGACCGATTAGCCAGTCTCACAATAAGGTGTGCAGATATGGGGGTCGTAGTGGCGACTTCAGTCGCTCTGACCTCGCTTTGAACGACTGAAGTCGTTACTACGAGCAGAATCGCCAGAGTCCCGCTCATTATAATTCAACGCGGGTCACGCACCTGCGAGGCAGTAAAGGGCTTCCATCACACACGCTGGGCCAGAAGGCCAATCAGGTACTCCTCAAATCCGCCTGGGCACGACTCCGCATAGCGCAGCAGTTCCTCCCCGCCGACCGGGTAGAGGGGATAGCACGAGGTGGGCCACGCCCCACGGGGAGTGTGCACCACTGCCGTCACAGGGATGCCGCTGAGGTCCAGCGGGCCTTCCAGCCGCTCCACCACCTCCTCAGCCGTGACGATCACCCGCTCGGCCACCAGCGACAGTTCCACGTCCACCGCCAGATTCCCACCCAGCACCGCGTTTCCCGTCCGGTCGGCCCGCAGCGCATGGATCACCGCCACATCGCAGGCGATGGCCGGAAAGGCAACTACTTCCTCGCCGGTATAGGGATCGGTAATCACCTGCACGTCGGGGCGTACTTTGAGCATAGCGGTGCCCAGCCATCCCCGCCCCGGCATGAAGCCCACGCCGGCCAATGTCGCCCGCAGCCCAAAGGCGAGGCTGGCCTCCGTCTCCTCGACCACCTCGAGCGTGCCGGCCGTGGCTGCCTGGGTGAACATCGGGGCCAGTCCAAAGGCCTCCAGCCCGAAGTAGCAGGTACGCACCCGTCTCACCAATCCTGCTCCCACCAGCAGGTCGCTCTCGAAACCGGCGGTGAAGCAGAGCAGCGTGAGGTCGCGCGGCGGCTGTTCCCGCTGTAAAAGCGCCCGCACGAAGGCCACCGGTCGCCGGTAGAGCGTCATCCCGCCCAACGCCAGCGTATCGCCGTCGTGCACCAATGCCGCCGCATCGGCCAACGAAGCCACCTTGTCCGTCGAGACGCGGCTTTTGGGCTTTTGGCTTTGGGCTTTGGGATTTAACACTCGTGCCACCACCTGCCCTACCTCCAGCACGCTCCCCACCACGAAGTCTACATCTCCATCCTCGTCGGGCTCCGTGCCCACCAGCACCGTCGTCATACCCAGGGCCTTGGCTGGCCGCAGGTTGCGTGCCGAATCCTCGACCATGATGCACTCAGGCCCCCGGGCACCCAGCCGCGCCAACATGCGCTCGTAGGCGTCGGGATAGGGCTTGTTGCGTAAGCCCACCTCCTCAATGCCGATCACGCGCTCGAAGTGGTCGGCCACCCCCAGCGCCCGCAGCACCCGCCAGCCGTACTCCGAAGTGGCGTTGGTGTAGATTGCCTTCCGCAGCGGAATGGAGGCCAGCATCGCCTCCAGCGCCGGGTCTGGCCTCACGTACTCCTCCACCGGAATGTCGTGCACGAAGGCAAGGTAGTCATGCACATCCACATTATGCCTGGCGATCAGACCGCCTAGCGTGGTGCCATAGCGATAGAAGTACTCGCGCCGCAGGGCGACCGCCTCCTCCCAGGTCAGCCCCAGGTGATGGCACAGCCATATCTGGATGCGGCGGCCCACCTCCTGCATTAGCCCGCTCTCGCGGGAGTAAAGGGTATCGTCCAGGTCGAAGATGATGAATTTGAGCGCCATCGGTGACAATTATACACTGACCGATAGTTGATGACCAATAAACCAGCCCGGATGCCTCCGACCTTGTTTGGCGAGGTGGCGTGACTTTTTTCTCCCGGTGGTGTTACTCTCTCTAGAACCAACTATCAGGTCTGGAGGTGTCTCGTGAAACAACGTGTTGTTGTCACCGGCCTCGGCGCGGTCACCCCCCTGGGGAACGACGTGCCGACGATGTGGGACTCGCTCGTCGCCGGACGCAGCGGTGTCGGCCCTATCACTCACTTCGACGCCTCCGATATGGAGGTGCGGATCGCCGCCGAGGTCAAGGACTTCGACCCGGTGACGCTTTTTGGTCGCCGCGAGGCGCGCCGCAACGATCGCTTCACCCTCTTCGCTCTGGAGGCGGCCCGCCAGGCAGTGGCCGATGCCAACCTGGAGTTCAGCGATGGGCTGGGGCAGGCCACCGGCGTGCTCATCGGCACCGGCATCGGCGGTGTGCTCACCCTTCTGGCCAACTACGAGGTGTTGCAGAAACGCGGCCCGCGACGTGTCAGCCCCTTTATGATACCGATGATGATGCCCAACGCCGCCTCTGCGGCCATCGCCATCGCCTACGGGCTGCGGGGACCGAACTTCTCCCTCTCCTCCGCCTGTGCCACAGGCTCCCACGCCATCGGCGAGGCGGCACGGATGGTGCGCTATGGCCAAGCCGAAGTGATGATCTGCGGGGGGAGCGAGGCGGCCATCACACCACTTTCCGTGGCTGCCTTCAAGAACATGGGAGCACTCTCCACCCGCAACGACGAGCCCGAGCGTGCCTGCCGTCCCTTCGACGCCGGGCGGGATGGCTTCGTCATCGGTGAGGGAGCGGGAATCCTCGTGCTGGAAAGCCTGGAGCACGCCCGCCGGCGCGGGGCTCACATCTACGCCGAACTGGTGGGCTACGGCGCTACCGCCGACGCCTTCCACGTCGCTGCCCCCGACGAGACGGGG
>QMOC01000256.1 GCA_003648085.1 Chloroflexota bacterium | reverse complement strand
TGCTACTCTGGCAGAACGTCTACGACGCTATCCCCGACGCCGACTTGCTCGTGGCCGGTGCACAGGTGGAGGTGGTGGGTCGGATTGACGAGTACCGGGGCGACCTGGAGATCATCCCGGAGGCGGATGGGGTGAAGGTGATACGATGACAGGAGACAGGAGGCAAGGTGCAGGAAGGAAGAGACAAAGGACTGTGGAGGTTGTGTCTGATTGCCGCATTGGTGGCAGTGCTGACCGGGTGTGGGGAGACACTTGAACCGACGGCGACACCCACCCTCACCGTCGAAGTCAAGACCACCACACCGACTCTCACCACCGAAGTCAAAACGGTCACGCCGACTACCACGGCTACTCCTGCGCCGACGGATACGCCGCTGCCAACGGATACGCCGCTGCCAGCGGATATCCCCACGCCTGAACCCACGCCGACGCCCATCCCCACACCGAAGGAGACACCCACCCCGACGGTTGAACTCACACCAATCGGGGCCATCACCGTCGAGCGCATCGGCGAGGAGGTGACGGTGGAGGGCACCGTGGTCGGCACGGCCAGTTTCTCGGCCGGCTTCAAGTTCACACTGGACGACGGTACAGGGCAGATCGTACTCCTGCTATGGCACAACATCTACGACGATTGCTGGGACGCGGCCGAAATCAATCTGGGCGCGAAGGTACGCGCCACGGGCACCATCGGCCAGTATGAGGGAGTGTTGCAAATTCAGCCGGATTTCGGCGGGGACGTGAAGGCCATCGAGGGGGCAACCGCCTGGGCTACCCCGCGCGAGATCGGCTCTCTCACCGGCGGTGACGAGGGGCAGCGGGTGATGATCGAGGGAGAAGTCATCCGTGTAGAAGGGCGCGGTGACTGGGCCAAAGTCTTCCTCGGCGACGATACCGGTGAGGTGCTCGTCTTCGTCTACGGCAACATCCTCGACCGCATCGCTAATAACACTGCGCTGGGCACACCGGGCAGCCGTGTGCGCGTCGTCGGCACAGTGCAGGTGTACAAAGGCAACCTGGAGGTGGTACCGACGCTGCCCAGCGACGTGCTGGTGCTGGAAACACCGTAGCAGGGGGAAGAGAAAGGGAACGAGGAAATGGGCATATCGTTGTTATTCGCGGTTGTGGGTGCGCTGGTGGCGTCGCTGCTCTCGCTCGTGCCGGCGCTGCACATCTACAACGTCGCCGGCTTCATTATCCTGGCTACGGCCACGCTGGGTGAGTTCGTCCCGCCAGAGCAATTAGCGATGTTCTTCTTGGGAATGATCACCGGTTACGCGATGCTCAACACCATCCCCAGCATCTTCCTGGCCGCTCCCGACGACTCCACCATCTTCGTCGTCCTGCCCGGGCAGAAATACCTCCTGCAGCGGCGCGGATACGAGGCGGCGGTGCTGACCGGCATCGGGGGGTTGGGCGGCATCGCGGTCCTGGCGCTGCTCACGCCTGTCGCCTCGTCCTTCTTCCCGACGCTGCGGACTATCATCCAGCCCCACCTGCACTGGATCCTGTGGACCGTGATCGCCTACATGCTCATCTCCGAGTGGCCCAAGGGCTCCGATCGCGCCCCGGCCGGGATCGCCCGCTGGTGGGATGGCTGGAAGTCGCTCACGGCCGGTCTGATCACCTTCCTGCTCTCAGGGCTCCTGGGGTTCATCCTGCTCTACCGCAGCCTGGTGCCGGTGACGGTCGCCTATCAGAACCTGCTCCCGGCCTTCATCGGCCTCTTCGCCGTGCCCTGGATTTTGCAGAACATCCTCTCGCGCGTCGAGTTGCCGCCGCAGTACATCGCCGAGACGGTAGACGCCACGCCGTGGCTGTTCCTGCGTGGGACGTTCGCCGGCGCGCTGGGCGGGCTCTTCGCCGCCTTCTTCCCGGTCGTGACCGGTGGCATCGGCGGCTTCATCGCCGGGCACGCCACCGCACAGCGGGACGACCGGCTGTTCATCATCTCCCAAGGGGCCTCCAAGGTGGTGTACTATGTAGGGGGTTTCCTGTTCTTCTTCGTGCCGGGGCTGCACCTGACTCGGGGCGGGATGGCGTGGATGCTGAGCAGCCTGTGGTCATCCTATACGCCGCAGACCTACTACCTGGCGGTGGCAGCGGTGGTCCTCACCGGCGTCATCTCGTTCTTTATGCTCCTGCTGATGACCCGCCTGGTGATCACGCTGGTGGGCAAAGTGCACTACCGCTGGATCAGCCTCGGCACATTGGTGGTGCTGCTGCTCATCGTCGTCGGGATGACGGGCTGGGGGGGGCTGCTCATCTGCGCCGTGGCCACCGGCATCGGTCTCATCCCCGTCCTCTGGGGCTCCCGCCGGATGAACTGTATGGGCGTACTGCTGCTGCCGATTGCGCTGAATATGGCGGGGTGGGGAGGGACAATAGCGGGGTGGATGGGCCTTACCCAATGACAAATGAACAAATGACAAATGAACAAATGACAAATGGACAAATGACAAATGAACAAATGAACAAAGGGGGGGACGATGAGCAAGAAGTGGGGGCGGTTTGAAGCGCCAAAAGACTGGGCACGGGATGTGCCGTACGATATCCGGGAGCGGACATTTCGGTTCGCAGTGCAGGTCATCAGGGCCGTCCGTGGCCTGCCCGACGATGCTGCCACTCGGGTGGTGGCATACCAGTTGGTCAAGGCTGCCACATCAGTAGGGGCTAATGTGGAGGAGGCAGACGGAGCAGAGTCAAAGCGAGACTTCGTACACAAGATGAGCATTGGCCGGAAGGAGACCCGCGAATCTCGCTACTGGATTCGAATCGTCCGGGCTTCGATTGTGGACAACAATGAGTGGGCTGCTCTGCAGCAGGAGAGTGAAGAACTGGCTCGCATCCTCAGCGCCATCATCAACTCGGCCCAGAAGGAGACACAGTAGCCAGAATTTGTCATTTGTCATTTACTCATTTGTCATTTCCAACCGGAGGTTGGCATGAAAGGCATCGCGCACTTCATCACTGGCGTCGCTATCGCCACCTTCTTCCCGGAGGTGGTGCACCGGGCGGCGGAGGGGTCGCTCCTGCCGATGCTGGGGGGCATCGCCGGCATTCTGCCGGATACGCTGGACTTCAAATTTGCCAGGTATTTCGAGCGCTACGACGAAGAGATTGATCCCGGGCCGGAGCCAGACGCGCGTGAAATCGCCGAGCGGGTAGTGGCGGCGATGCGCCGGGCTTACGAGACCGGAAAGCCCCAGAACATCATGCTCCACACCATCCGCCTGGGAGCCGACCTGTGGCGGCAGTACGTCATCCGCTTCGACCCGCAGGCGGGAGAGGTGGCGGTGCGCATCGGCCCGGTCGTCAACACCGGCCAGACCCCCCTCCCCGGCTCCGAACCGGAGGGGGCGGAGGAGGTGCGGGTCAAGGTCGGCGTGCCGCTGGTGCATACCTACGATGCGGAGAACCGCATAGACATCTTCAGCGGGCCGTCGTTCAAGTTCGTGCGCAAGGGGGACAAACTCCACGTCCATTTCCTGGACTGGCACCGGCGCTGGTCTCACAGCCTAACGCTGGCGGCGGTGGTCGGTGTAGGGGCCGGGCTACTCTTTGGGAAATGGGCCGGCATCGTGGCGGGCCTGGGTTTTGCCGGCCACGTGTTAGAAGACCAATTGGGCTTCATGGGCAGCAACCTCTTCTACCCCTTCACCAAAGGGCGGGTCATCGGACTGCAACTGCTCCGCTCCGGCGATGCCATCCCCAACTTCCTGACCGTGTGGACGGCGGTAGCGCTGATGCTTTTCAACCTGGATCGCTTCTCGGCTCAGCCGCTGCTGAACCCGTGGTGGTTCCTGGGACTGGCGGTGGTGCTCCCGGTGGTGACACTGGGCGGACTGTACCAGTGGCAGCGACGACGGAGAAAGCCTGAGACGAAGGAATCGCTCCAGCAGCGCGACATCGTGTCGGAGACGGAGGAGGTGGAGATAGGATAGCGGAATGTAGAATGCAGAATGTAGAATGCAGAATGGAGAATATGCAGAATGGAGAATGGAGGATGGAGGGCGCGATAGGAGGTGGGCGATGAAGCGCATGATGTGGCTGGCAGGAGCCTGTCTGCTGGGCGGGCTGATGGTGGCGGCAATGGTAAGCGGGCTACAGGGGTCAGCGCAGGCAGCGGAGGCGACGGCCTCGGCGGTTAACCCCGGCGCTGTGGTTATCAACGAAGTCGCGTGGATGGGCACAGAGGCCAGCAGCAACGATGAGTGGATCGAATTCTATAATAATACCGATTCCCCCATTGATATTGGGAATTGGTCAATCTATGGAGCGGATACTGGAGAATGCCTCAATTTTTCCGACGCTGATGGCTCCACAACCACAATTATCCCCGCGCATGACTATCTGATTTACGCCAACCATGCAGACGATGTCAGGGGCTCCGGTGGGGCAAGCATAGTGGATATTTGGGATGCAACCATAGGTATGAACAACACCTCTCCAGGGCAGATAATCCTCTACGATGCCCCAAACTGTGGCGGCGACGCAATTGATACGGTCAATCAGACCACAGGGGATTGGTTTGCTGGTGATGCTGCGGACAGAAAAACGATGGAGCGAAAGAACCCCACCGCCCCGGGTACAGATGGGTCTAATTGGGCAACCAATGATCCTAGCGCAGCCAGAAACGGCCTTGATGCCGACGGCAATCCCATCAACGGCACCCCGAAGGCGCAGAACTCCTGCTACCAGCCGCCGGCCGCCGACTTAGTCGTCGCCAAGACCGGCCCGGTCACCGTCACTCCCGGCAGCCTCATCACCTACCACCTCATCCTGAGCAACACCGGTACCGCCGTCGCCACCGGCACGCTGCTCACCGATACGCTCCCCGCCGGGGTGGACTTCATCGCTCAGGTCGGCCCCTTC
>QMOC01000255.1 GCA_003648085.1 Chloroflexota bacterium | reverse complement strand
GCGGGAACTTGATCCCCTTCGAGAAGGTCTGCGGCTCGCCGAGCGTGCCTACCAGTGTGAGCGTCTGGCCCACGTCGGCGGAGGTGACGTCGCCGATGGCCCGCGCCTCAGCCTCGGTCGGCGGCGGCGACGGTGTGGGAGCCGGGATTGGGGCCTCGCCCGCACCGGTCACCCGGATCTCGCCTGCGTTGCGCGGGATCAATTCCAGTTCACCCCGGTACTCCGAGACCTCGCCCGTCACGACGACCTGCGCGCCGGCGCCCAGGCCATCCGGCGCGCTCTCGGCGACGTTGCTCCACAGGAGCAGGATGATCTGCCCCGTGCCGTCGTCGAGGAGGAACTTGACGCCGGCCGAGAAGGGTTCGGGTTGGCCAAGCGTACCGCGCAGCGTCACCATCCGGCCCACATCGGCGGTCGTCAGCGCGCCGATGGTCGTCTCGGCAGGTGGGGCGGCGGCGGCCAGGATATGCACGTCCTCGGCCAGTTCGGGCACCAGTTCCAGTTCACCCCGGTACTGGGAGACTTCCCCCTGCACCTGGACCTCCGCGCCCACGTCCAGCGCCGTTGGGTCGGGCAGTGCGTCGTAGACCGACTGCCAGAGGAGGACGATGATTGAGCCGGTGGTGTCGTCCAGCGTATACTTGACGCCGGAGGAGAAGGGATCAACCTCGGTGACGGTGCCGCGCACGACGACCAGTTGGCCCGCGTCTGCGGTCGTTAGTTCGCCGATCTGCTTCTCGACGGCGATGTGCACCGGCTCGCTGAGCGGCACGATGTCGGCGACGGAGGCGGG
Organism: Chloroflexota bacterium; assembly: GCA_003648085.1. GTDB lineage: Bacteria > Chloroflexota > Anaerolineae > B4-G1 > B4-G1 > B30-G15. Next base: position 4,120 of record QMOC01000255.1, on the reverse strand, counting down.
GACGAGTTGGGGGGTGTCGCCGTAGAGGGAGACGGTCGCCACGACCTCGACGGGCTGACCCGTGGTCAGCGTGGGAGTGACGCCGCTGAGCGCGATCAGGTCTTCGCTCACGGCGACGGGGATGGAGCCGGTCGCGTCGCGGACGGTGATGAGCGTCAGTCCGTGGTAGGGCTCGTAGATGTCGCGCACCTGACCGCGCACCCGCACGCGCAGGTATTGGTCCTCCGGCACGATGGTGCCGATGTCGCGGTCTGCCGGCTCGGCGCGGGTTACTTTGAGTTGCTCGGGCACGTTGATGGTGAGCGAGAGGAAGTCTTCGCGCACGCGCAGCGTGCCGGCCACTTCGACCAGATCGCCCAGCGCGGGCACTCGGCCTTGCTCGATGATCCGCCGCGTCTCCGCCCGGTAGGCCGAGATGCGGATCTCCCCCGTGTCGTCCTCAATCCAGAAACTGAGGTAGTCGCTTTCGGGGTCGTAGGTGGGGGCGCGGGTACAGTGGCCCTCCAGCCGCACGTAGGCCATGTTCATCGTCGCGCCGGCCTGCCCGATCTGGATGAGGGGCACCTCGGCACGGGTGGCGGCGAGCCAGAGGACGGCAAGCCCAACGGTGGCGAGCACAATAGCGGCGATTTTTACAACACGGATGGGGGTGCGTCCGGTGAGGCGGGCACCACAATAGGGACAGGCCTCGTAGGGCCCGACGTACCGTCCACAACTGGGGCAGTGGCTCATCGTGGATCTCCTTGCACAGTGGGTGGTGGGCGAGCGACTAGAAGATAATTTACCCCAACTCGTCGAATTTGTCCAATTCAGGGAGTGTTTAGAGCGTCGTCTGGGCACCGGTCATCTCCAAAAAGTCGTTGCCGGTTTCTCACACATCCGCCCGGCGGTGAGCCACCGGGCTCAGCCGGTAAAGCCCTGCGGGCTCATCTCGGCCCCGAAGGGGCTTCGTTTTTGAGCCGGAGGCTTAAGCGCAGCGGAGCCTCCGGCGGGCGAGCCCGTGCTCGCCGCCGTAAGATGTACACCGTCACCGAGAAAGGCCGCCGCCAATTGGAGGCGGAGGTGCAGCGTTGGCAGACCTTTAGCCGGCGAATGAATCAACTGCTGGGGTTGGAGGCAGCATGAGCGTGGGGCAGGCTTGTGACCCCTCCCAAGGGGAGCCAGGAGTAGGCCATGTGCTGGAACGCATCCGCGCCCAACTCGACCTGGACGCCGAGACGGAGTACGAATTGCTGGAGGAACTCCGGGCTACGCCAGCCCTGCCGCCCGGTTCTCCTCCTCCGCCACGCGGATGCCCTCCCGCTCGTTGACCCACAAGAGCAGCCCGCCGCCGACGATGAAGAAGATGATGAGGGAGATGATGCTCAAGCGGCTGGAGCCGGCCAGTTGGCCCACCACGCCGAAGAGGGCCGGCCCGACGATGCCGGCGAATTTGGAACTGACGTCGTAGAAGCCGAAGAACTCCGCCGTCTTCGCCCTGGGAGCCATGCGCCCAAAGAGAGACCGGCTCAGAGCCTGGCTTCCGCCCTGCACCGTCGCCACCAGGAAGGCCAGAATCCAGAAGTGGAGGCCGGACTGCATAAAGTATCCGCCGATGGCAATGATGGTGTATACGCCCAGCGCCAGCATGATCGAGCGCTTGGCCCCCAACCTGCGCGCCAACCAGCCGAAGGCGAAGGAAAAGGGGATGCCGATAAATTGCACGGCCAGGATCGCCCCGATGAGGTCCGTCGTCCCAATGCCAATCTCCTTACCAAAGATGACGGCCATCGTAATGATGGTGCCGATGCCGTCGTTGTAGAGCCAGAAGGCGATGAGGAACTTGAACAACTCCCGGTAGCGGCGGATTTCGTGGAAGGTTCGCCTCAGCCGCTGGAACCCTGCCTTGACGGGGTTGGCGCTCTCTCCCCGCTCTTGGACGGAGGGGGGCTCGGGCACCCGGCGGAAGAGGGGGATGGAGAAAACGGCCCACCAGATAGCGACGCTGAAGAAGGAGAGGCGGGAAGCGAGTTCTGCGTTAGGCAGGCCAAACCACTCCGGCTTCATGATCCAGGCCAAGTTGATCACCAAAAGCAGCCCGCCGCCCAGGTAGCCCAGCGCGTACCCCTTGGTGGAGACCTGGTCAATCTCATCGGGGTGGGCGATGTGGGGGAGGAGCGCATCGTAGAAGATGTTGGCTCCGGCGAAGCCGATCCGACCCAGGATGTAGAAGGCCGAGGCCATCAGCCAGTCCCCTGTGCCCACCAGCACCATAAGCGCGGTGAAGAGGATGCCCAGTCCGGCGAAGCCTCCCAGGAAGCGTTTCCTGGCCCCGCTATGGTCGGCGATGGCTCCCAAGATGGGGGCGGCGAGGGCCACCAGGAGCATAGCGATGGTGTTGGTGTAGCCCCAGTAAGCACTGGCCAGCACCGCCGCTTTCTCCGGGTCCGGCGCCAGCGTGGCGCCGGCCACGGCACTGTAAAAGGTCGGTAGTACCGCTGCCATAATCGTCGTGGCGAAGGCGCTGTTGGCCCAGTCGTACATACACCAGGCATTGACGATCTTACGATGCATATGCTTCAGTTTCTCGGCCATGAGCCCTCCTTTCGCAGATAGTAGCATATAATACTTCACTTCCGTCCGCCGCGCAAATCTTGGTGGGCCAAAAGTAAGGGAAAGGCCGCCCACGATGGGCGGCCTTGTCGCACGTGCTCTCTCTGTGGTTGGTCAACGCGGATGCTGCACTCGGAACTTCACTTCACCGCGAGCAGCGTCACTTTGCGATCCCTCAGCCAGTCACGGCACCAGAGCCAGACCGCGCCCAGGCCCAGCAGCACGGTGACCAGGATTGCCAGCCATCTCAGTACAGGGATAGCGGTGATGATGACGAAGATCAACACGCCCAGCAGCATAGGCCACCAGCGGTGCTCAGCAGCCGGAGACTTGAACAATCTGAAGATCAATTGTCCGAGCAGCAGGCTGATGATAATCCTGGTGACGTAGGTCCAGATAATACTGAAGCCGAACGATAGTGTGCCTATGACGATGCCGCCCAGTATGGCGAATCGTCCCGCCAGTTCACCCAGCGTCACGACGCCAAAGATGACGACCAACAGCACCGTGGCGATGATGAGGACCAGTATTGCCAGCACGAAGGCGGCGATGACAACCACGCCCCATCCCAGGCTCGGTAGCGGCTTGGTCTGTACGATAGCGGCGATCTTGTGCGTCCACTCGGGTACCACCCACATCATCGCTGCCCCGATCAGCAGCAGCGTGATCAGGCGGCGCAATTGGCCCACGAACCAGACGCCGACACGAGCGGTCAGCGAGGGCGCTGCCGCCTGCGCTTTTTCGGGAACGAATTGGGTGAAGGAGGTCTCACCGGCGACCACGCCGTCCGGAATGGTGGCCTTGGAGTTGGCAATGTAATTCAAATTGCCGCCAATGCTGGCCCCTTCCTCTATCGTCAGACCGGGGGGGACGGAGGGGACGGTAGGTAAGCCGGGGAAGAAGGGGAATCCTGGAGGCATCCCCTCTCCGGGCTCCGCTCCACTCACGTCCACCTTTGTATCACCCTCTATACTGCCCGCGATCTTCACCGCGCCCCCGGCTAGGTCAGCATCTCCGGCCACCTCGCCGGCCAGCGACGCCTGATAGCCGGCGAAGATCAGGTCGCCGCCGACGCTGGAACCGCTGCCGCCTTCCAGACTGAATCCGGCTGTGACAAGGTCATCCATCACCTCACCGCCGATGGATAATGCATAACCGGCGATGCGGGCATCGTCCTTCACCGTGCCATTGACGGTGACGCTCTGACCTGCGGCGATGAGGTCTCCTTCGACGGTGCCGTTGATCTCGATAGTGCCGCCGAAGGCGACGAGGTCGCCCTTGACGGTGCCGTCCAGGATGAACTCGCCGGCGCCCACGTAGAGGTCATCGTCAATCACCTCGTCGGCTCCGATGATGACTACATCCCCTCCACGGCCCTCGAAGGCCCGCGCTACAGGGACGGTGAGGAAAATGGTCAGCAGGGCCAGACCCGCTACAGCCAACAGTTTCCGTTTATGCTTGCTTAGTTCGATCATGGCTATGCTCCTTTCGTGGAGTTCTAAACAACAATACGTGCCGTGCTGGGGGG
>QMOC01000254.1 GCA_003648085.1 Chloroflexota bacterium | reverse complement strand
GATCGCTTCCTGGCCTACGTGGCCGAGAAGGCCGCCGCCGGTCGCGTGGTCTTCGCCACGGCCAGCGAGATCGCCGAAGCAGCGTACCCGGGAGTTGTGCCCTGATGTAGCGTCTCTCAGGAGGTAGACGATGGCACGAAGAAACAAACTGCTCGCTTTGTTCGCTCTGTTCCTCGCCGTGCTGGCCTGCAGCAACCAGCCCGGCCAGGGACCGGTACTCTCCGGCACCGTCACCCACACCGCCCCGACCCCGGTGCCTCCCGCCGACGCCCAGGCCGCCATCCGGGACTACGCCCGCAACGTGCTTGGCCTGGAGATCGAGAACATCATCGCCGGGGGCGCAGCGGGCCAGATCAACCTACCCGTGACTACCAAAGAGGGCGTGGACGCCGCCGTGGACCTGGCCGCGACGACGTATTTCGGCCTGTGGGAGAACGGGCTGGCCTCGCTGAGCATTGGCGACACCACCATCAGCAGCGCCGAGGCGGAGCAAGATCTGATCGCCCAGATCGAGGACGGCGCTCTGGGCGTCTTCGCCATCAGCCTGGAGCGGGACCTGCCCCCGGATTCCGCAGCCGCCCTCGACCTCATCCGCGCCACCTACCCAGGACTGGCCGGGTTCGAGTTCACGCCGACCCCCGTCGAACAGGGCTTCGCCTTCACCTCGGTCAGGACGGAGGATCTCAACGTTACCGCGTGGGGAATCGTCCTGACGGCCACCACCGTCAACGCCGGAGTCAGCCCCGGGATCAATGAAGGGAGGACGCTGGTTTGGGTGGTGGTGGCATCCGGTGCGCTGGGGGCCCCTTTCAACAAATAATCGGGAGTGAGGGTGCGGGTGACCGGCTTCTCCACGCAGTGGGTGTGCGGTGGCCTTGTCCTCCTGCTCCTGGCGCAGATTGGGCTGGGCGGCTGCGTTCCGACCACGCCGTCCCCTGAGATGTCCCCCACTAGCGACATAGAGGCCGCTCTGTCCCTGGCCGGCATAGACAGCCTGGTCAACGACCAGGTAAACGTCTATGGGGACATCAGCCCGGAGGGCCTGGCCGGCCCGAACCGATCCGGCTGGCGGAGCGTGGCCTACCAGGCCGACGGGGCCTATTACGCGGCCCTGATGGCGATCCACACCGGCGACCCGCACCTGGCGGACAAGGCCCTGCGCTGCGTGGAGGTGGGCCTGGCGCACCAGGGCGACGATAGGATGTTCGACCACAGCGTGAGGGACACGCTTCGCTTCGTCATCCTGGCCTCCGCGGCCCTGTCGTTTCTGTCTCAATCGCAGTTCGGCCCCCCGCTGGCAGGACGGATTGACCTTGCCTTGAGCCGGCTGGTTCCGACGGCTGACCTGCTCCTCGAAGCGACCCGAGATCCTGAACGTCTGCAAGAAGCGCGGGAGACGGCAAACATCGTCGTCGGCCTCGCCTTTGTGCTGACCTACCTGGGCGATCGTTTTGAGCGCGACGACTTGCGCTCTGCCGGCCTTGCCCTGGTCCACGACGTCATCAACAACTTGCAGGCCGAGGAGGGATACTACCTGGAGAAGAACGGGTGGGATACCGGCTACCAGATGGTGGGGATGCGCGGCCTGTACTTCCTCTACGAGTCGGTTGACCTGGAGGAGCCGGTGAGAGCCGACGTCCTCGCCTCACTGCGAGCGGCCTACGCCTGGGAGGCATCCCGCATTGACGCCACAGGCCGGATTGACGACGCGGGCAACACCAGGACCGCGAATGATGAGAGCGATTCCCCCGAAGGCAAAGGGATCAACTACGGGCAGGCGGCCCTCACCTTCGCCTTTCTGAGTTCGCTGGGGGAAGGGTTCGAGGGGGCGGAGACCTACTACGAGTTGGTGAGGGAGTACTGTCGCCGTCTTCCTGGACAGCGTTGACGCTTTGCGGTACAATGCACCGTGGGCGGCGCTCGGGGCGGTGAGGAGCCCACGCCTCGCGTCGCCGGCGGAAGGAAGAATGGACTGGACGGTTTTATTCTCGACCTTCGGGCTGGTCTTCGTGGCCGAACTGGGCGACAAGACCCAATTGGCCGTCCTGACCCAGACCTGCAAGTATCGCCGGCCGTGGGCCGTCTTTCTGGGGGCCAGCCTGGCCCTGACGGCGGTCACAGCGCTGGGCGTCGTCGGTGGTCAGGTGTTGGGGCGCATCATCCCAGAGCCTGCCTTGCGCTCCGTCGCAGCACTGGCCTTCGTCACGATGGGGGTGCTCATTGGGCGGGAGGCTGCCAAAGCGCAGGCCGACGAACCGGCGCGGGGAATGTCGTGTGATTGTGTGGGGGATAACGGTGAGGAAGTGTCATCCGTGCTGGCCCCTGCCTGGGACTGGAGGGCGTTCGGCTCGACCTTCGGGTTGCTGTTCGTCGCCGAGATGGGCGACAAGACCCAGTTGGCCGTCTTCAGCCTGGCGGGGAAGTATCCGTCTCCCTGGCCCGTCTTCGTCGGCGGGGCGCTGGCGCTGACCGTGGTGACGGCCTTGGGTGTCATCGGCGGGGAGGGGTTGTGCCTGCTCATCCCCGAGCGGCTGCTCCGTTGGATCTCGGCCGTGGCCTTTGTGGTGATGGGGGCGCTGATCGGGTTCGGGGTGTTGTGAGAAGTCCCGGCTGCAAAGCGAGAGCGCGGCCACTCAGTGGCCCTTCCCCTGAGGATGAAGCAGTGCGTGAGCCGCCTGGGGAAAAACCTCGCGTGCCTTGCCGCCTGGTGGCTGTGGTCCCACGACCCCATGCTCTTCGAGGATGTCCATCAGCCGTGCTGCCCGCGTGTAGCCGATGCGCAGTTTGCGCTGCAGGAGTGAGATAGAGGCCCGTTGCTCCCGCAACACCAGGTCAATCACGTCGGGCAATAACTCATCCTCGTACTCCACCTTTGGCTCTTTCTCAGCCACTTCCTCCCACAGGGGGCGCTGCACCGGCTTCTCGGTCGGTACCGTCCCCGGCCTCGCCTGCTCCTTCCAGTACTGCACCAGACGGCGCAGTTCCTCGTCGGAGACAAAAGCGCCTTGCACTCGCAGGGGGGTGGGAGCGTCGGGGGGCAGGAACAGCATATCGCCCCGGCCCAGCAGTTGTTCGGCGCCGGGCATGTCGAGGATGACCCGCGAATCCACGGACGAGGCCACGTTGAAGGCGATTCGCGCCGGGAAGTTGGCCTTGATGAGCCCCGTGACCACGTCCACGCTGGGACGCTGGGTGGCGATCACCAGGTGGATGCCGGTCGCCCGCGACATTTGGGCGATGCGGCAGAGGGCGCGCTCTGTCTCCTGCGGAGCCATCATCATCAGATCTGCCAATTCGTCTATGATGACCACGATGTAGGGCAATCCTTTCGCGCCCAGGCGCGGTGCGACGCGCTCATTGTAGTCGCGGATGTGGGTGGCGCGCACCTCGGAGAAGCGGTGGTATCGCCCATCCATCTCGCGCAGCACCCATTGGAGCGCGCTCACCACCCGCTCCATCTCCACCACGACTTTCGATAGCAGGTGAGGGATGCCGTTGTAGCCGATCAACTCAACCCGTTTGGGGTCCACCATCAGGAACTTCAGGTCATCGGGGGTGTTCTGCAATAGAAGCGCAGCGATGATGGCATTGACGCAGACCGATTTGCCTGAGCCGGTCGTGCCGGCGATGAGCAGGTGGGGCATAGTGGTCAAATCGGCGATGACAGGATTGCCAGAGACGTCCTGACCCAGGCAGAGCCGCAACTGGGAGTCCATCTCCGCGAAGGCTGCGGATTCCATCACGTCCCGCAGCGCGACCAGCGAAACCTCCGGGTTGGGCACCTCGATGCCGACCAATCCTTTGCCGGGGATAGGGGCCTCAACGCGCAGCGTCTTAGCTTCCAGCGCCAGCGCCACGTCGTCGGCCAGCGCGGCGACGCGGCTGACCTTGACCCTGGTCTCCTTGCCATTGCTGTTGGTGACGACGAGCGGCTCGATGCCGAACTGGGTCACGACCGGCCCACGGTTGATCTCCTTGACCCTGACCGGCGCGCCCAGGCTGGCCAAGGTCTCCTCGATGATGCGCGCCTGCTGGCGCAGGATCTCCGCGCTGAAGTCTTGCTCACCGCCGGGTTCGAGTATCTCGTCGAGTGTGGGAAGTTGCCACCGTTGGGCACCACCGATGAGGCGCGGTTGGGCAGGAATGGTAGGCGGGGCGGAGGTGGGAGCAGGGCGGGCCGATGGGGCTGGTCGGATGGCGACCTGTTCAGGGGGGACAGGCGCTTCGCGCAGAGAGGGACGGGGCACCGTCGGCAGTGGTCTGGGGCGACGAGGCCGCAGATGCCCCTGTAGGCGCTGGAATGCCCGTATCGCGTCCTGGGCTGTGGTTCCGAAGGTGAGGGCGACGACGATGAGCCACCAGGTGATCAGCGTGATGACCAGTCCCACGCTGCCCAATCCCTCCAGCAGCAATCGGCCCAGCGCCGCGCCCAGGTAACCACCGCCGTGGCCGGCTTCGGCTGTCGCCTGGAGATCGCCGTCGAACAATATGAGCGCCGCCGGGAAGTGGAGCGTGATCAGCAGGGCCAGGTAGCCCAGCATCCCCCCCACAATCTGCAAGAGAGTCACGCGGGGGAGGCGATCACCGAAGTGGCGCAGGACAAGCCACAGCCCCACCGCCCCGACGAACAGCGGCACCAAATAGGCTCCCCAGCCAAAGCCGCGCCGCAGTAGTCCCAGCCACCAGCCGGGGATCAGCCCGTGGCTGGCGGAGAGGAAACTGAGGATGGTGAACGCAGCGATGGCAAGGAGCGCATAGCCCAGGATGTCGAGCCACTGGTCGAGGGTGAGGCGGATGCGGGGCGGCGCCCGCCGCTTGCTTTTTCTGCGCTTGCTTGAACGTCTCTTCGCCATTACCTCCGGCTCCGGGACTGCGCCATCGCAGGCCGGTGCGATTGGCCGGGACGTCAGTCACCGGTCGTTATTGT